>NZ_QPEL01000241.1:0-8947 GCF_008368965.1 Bacillus sp. AY2-1
ATATTAAAAACATCCTTTCTTTTAGTTCTAAAGAAAGGATGTTTTTATAACAAGCTTTTTCAATTGTCTATTCTATAGGGTAAATTTACCAGTGTTCTTCTCTTTATTATTTCATTAAGTAACATTAGCATTACATTCTGTATGGTTTCTTTAAAAATTTCAGTAAAAGAATATATTAATTTTGAAGTGTACAAATAGGGAGAGTGACTTCAACTGTAGTCCCCTTATTCACTTCACTCTCAATAAATACCTTTCCCTGATGTGTTTCAATGATTTTATAACAGATCATTAACCCTAAGCCAATCCCCTCTTCTTTAATACTATAAAAAGGTTCTCCAAGGTATGGTATACGTTCTTTTGGAATCCCACACCCTTGATCGATAAAACGAATTCTTACTTGATTATTATCAAGTATATTTATTTGAATCAGAATTTCCCCTCCCATCGGCATAGATTCAATTGCATTTTTTAATATATTAACAAATACTTGTTTTAATTGATTTCCTTCACATGAAATCAATGGAATACCAGGGTTAAGATCGATTCTAAATTTTATATTATGCATCATTGCTTGAGGTTGTAGTAGCATTAAAACTTGATCCATTAGCAAACTAATATCATTAGGTTGTATTTTTACCACCTGTGGTTTGGCTACCGCCATAAATTCAGTTGTTATGCTCTCTATACGCTCAATCTCTGATGATACTATATTAATATAACCCTGATTATTCTCATTTTCTGTTGATTTTAGTAATTGCATGAACCCTTTCATTGCAGTTAATGGATTATTAATCTCATGAGCCATTGCAGTCGCTAATTGTCCTACAACAGCAAGTTTTTCAGATTTTCGTAATAATTCTTCTGTTTTTAGCCGTTCAGTGATATCACGAGAAATACTTAGGAAAACCTTTTTACCATTTAAGTTAAAAACACGAACACTAAACTCAGCTGTTATTACTTTTCCTGTTGGAAAAACATATTCATCTTGCAAAGTGAAGGAAGTTTGTCCCTTTTTAATTTTTTCTAATAGCCTTACGATCATTTGAGAATCTTGTGGTACTATATTTGAAAATGATAATGAGAGCAACTCTTCTCTACTATATCCAAATCTTCTACACCCAACAGGGTTTACCTCAATAAATCGACTTGGAGCATTATCTTCATTCAGCTCTACTACATATACCGCATCAGTTGCTTGTTCAATTAGTGCACGGTACTTCATTTCACTATCTCTTAATTGCTGGTGTAATCGATGTCGTTCTCTTTCTGCTTGTTTTCTTTCAGAGATGTCTCTACATATTGCTGATAAAGCTATCACATTTCCTCTTACATCTAGTATAGGAGAAACTGTCAGACTGACATCAAGAAGACTCCCATCGCTCCTTTGTCTAACAGTTTCTAATCTAGTAACCACAGATTCGCCTGTTAGAATTTTCTGAATATTTTTAAGCGATTCTTCCATTAAAAAATCTGGTACACAAGGTAATCTCTTACCTATGATTTCTTGTGATGACCACCCAAATATCTTTTCATAAGCTTTATTCGCTTGTAAAATATGCCCTTCTCGATCAGAAATGGTAATAGCATCTAGATTGTGCTTTATAAATGATTCCAATAATTCTTTGGTAGCGCTTAATTCTGATTCTACCTTTTTCCTTTCGGTTATATCAACTGTAGAACCAACAACTTCAATAACTTGTCCATTTCGTTTAATCGGCCTAAGCGCAATAAGAATAATAGTTTTATCATTTGGCCAAGGTAATTCAAATATAATTTCTTTTCCTTCCCATGCCTGAAGATAGTACTTCATCAATTGTGGAACTAAATGTGGAGGAACAATAGAAGCATCAATAGTACGTAAGCTTTTTCCTACCACCTGTTCAGAATAAAATCCGTTTTGATAATAAAACTGTCCATCACATAAAGTGTGTATAAAGTGCTTACCCACTTTTTTAAATTTAAAAATTCCTCCTTGAAGCTCATGTACGGTATCTGCAAGTTCTTGCTTCGATTTTTTTAATTCTCGATTCATTTTAGATAAGTCCTGTGTTAAATAATACAATCTCTGGTAGGCTTCCATAAGAAATAGCCCAATTAAAAGTCCTAACGCTATATATAATAAGCCTCCTGTGTAAAGTAATGTAGTATTAAATAATACGCCAACTAACCACTTTATTCCAATAAAAACAGAAAAATATAACGATGCACTTTTAAAAGGATGTAGTTTTTTAAAATAAGTTTTAAAGGTAGAAAATAGAATCCCCATACCTAAATAAGCAATCACAGGAGGTTCCCAGTACCCTCCTGTGTAAAAGATACGCATTACAATTATGCTAATTAACGTAATCCAACCAGCAATACGACCAAAGTAAATAAAAGATAGAATAAGAGGAACAACTCGAAGATCGTAAGAAAATCCCATGTATGGAAAAGAAAAGAACATTAACGTAACTGCAATAATCCCTCCATAGAGCTTTTCGAAATATCGACTAGAATTAATTGTAAACACTTGAATAAATATTGCTGCGCTAACTAATAAAGAAAAAATAGAAAGGTTGATGAAATAATCTTTAATAATCATGTAATGTCCCTCCTTGCATTAAGTGTATTCGACAAAAAAGCTAAAAATCCTACAAATTGTATAAACAGTTCAAATGCATAAATTTTAAACTAGGATAAAATCTGGAAAAGTAAATAAGGAGCACAGCAGATGAGATATTTTAATGAAAAATAGTTCAAAAAAGATAATAGTAACCGTTGACTACTATTATCTTTTTTCTTTAAGTTATCGTAATACGTATGAAACTCTAAGGGACGTGGTATGTCATTTCATCAAACAATGATTATATGCTGAGTCATGAATATAGAAACTTCAACAGTAATTTTTGAAAAATAACATAAAAAAACAAAACTATCTTTGAAAATGGAAAAAATCTATATAAATGTCAACTAATCTATGTACAAAAACGTTCACTTAATTTTGCATAAAGTCACTCCACTTAGGAAGCTAAGTAGTTCTTCAAGGTCGATAAGAACACCTGTAGATGCTTCAGGATAACTACATAATTGTATGAGTAATGTACTTGAAACCTTTCGGTAAAACCATACACATAATACAACTAACTCCTTGGTTCAATATTTACTTTTTCGCTGAACAAATTCTTTTTCTTGAGCAAAATATTCTAGGATATAAGGAGATTTTTCAATTAACTTGGTGTCTAGTTTATTCTCCAGCTCCAATTACTTCGTTACTTTCAGATTCAGTTCATTATATTTTGTACTTTGTCTTTATACACAACATATTCTTTACCATCCACTACTGCTACTACCGCAAATTCATCATTTGGATTGAATGAAAGCCAATCAGCCCACATGTTAGTATTAGCCCCTCCACTCCACATATTATGAACAGTGTTTTTAGTTAAATTCATAACTTTATAAGACGCATTTGGCGCATTTGTTCCAGTCTTTATTTCAAAAGTGTATGCGTTATGAATTTTTTTATAAAAGTAGAAAACGTTTGATGGACGAAGCTGATTCAAAAAATCCTGTTCTTTTTTCTCTGCAATTTTTATCCCTTCTTGCAAAGTGACAACATCTGTTTTTAATGTTTTCCAACTGTTTTTCGCTGCATTCAAGCTAGGGGTTAAGAATTTATATTTATTTTGATCAGCTTTTTGATCAGCTTTATCAATATGTCCCAGTACACCCGAATATTGAGAATCTAAATCCTCCCATTGCGTAGACATATAAGTAAGAGCAGTGATAGCACTATCAAGCGTACTATGCATATCACTAATATTATGAAATGCAACTCCAACTACACGATTCAATGTTATTTTATAATCTACAGTCTGACGCAATTTTGCTAATTCAGGTTCTAGCCAACCTAACTTACCTCTTGCATCACCTATCATTATGCCACCAGCAATCAAGGTTGGAATAAAGGGGATTTTTACCATGTCTAACCCCTTAGATTCTATGTCTTTCTGATATTTTACTTGTCCTAAAAGGTCCTCTAGACGCTTTTGGTCAGCCTCCACATCAGCACCTTGGTTTTTTAAAATCGATTGCAATGTCTCTTTATGACTTCCAAATGTTCTAACATCTTCTCCAATAGCATTTTTTAATTGAATTAATTCTTCTATTAATGCTTTTGCAGACTTTTGATTTTGTTGAATTCCTCCCTGTAAATCTGTAATCCCTTTTTTTAAAGTATCTCCATTTCCATTATTGATCGCCTCTACTAATGTTTCATAATAATTTTCAAATTTTGTATCGTATTCTATAATGCCTGTCAATGTATCAAAAAGCTGTTTTTTCACTTGTGTATTCCATGTAACAGCATGTGCTCTTGCATTCTTTTGATCTTGTACAATTTTACTAGGTAAATCTGCATTTCCATTAATAGTTATTCCTTCAAAACTCACATCTGGATTATTAATTAGCAAATAAGAATATTCATTCATAGCTTTTGCAAATAAACCAGCATCTTGCAAAGCTTTTTTCATCTGTTCTTCATTTGCTGAAAGAGATATATTTTCATTGTTCGTTTGTTCAATTTCAATCGCAAAAGTTTCTAGTGGTATGACTGCATAAGTAGTTGTTATAGTTAAAAACGCTGATACAGCGAGTAGTTTATTAGGGATTTTTTTCATCATTTCGTATTCCTCCTATATAAGGTATGGTTTCAAGTTCTAATCTTATTAAAAAGCGATGTCTTTCAAAATGAGTTCTACATCTTTTATCAGTATCGTTTGAACTTTCTTTAGCAGCCTTCAAATCATTAAGTATTAAAGAAAATGTATATAATCTGCTTCAAATTAACCGATTCTGTTGCAAATTTTAAAAAAGCAATTAAACTACAAGGTTATTTTTTATTCGAATCATACTTATATATAATTGAAAGGCGAAGTCTTTAATGAGACTCCGCCTTTCTGTTATATAAGGATTTATTAATTATTACTTTTCTGTTTAACAGTGTAATCATAGACTTTCTATGTTTTAGTTCACTTTACGCAGAATTAATATTTCCCTATTTTTGTGGAGTAACAGTTTCCACTTTTAATTCCTTTATTCCTTCTTTTAATGTAACAGCATCTGTTCGTAATGTTTTCCAACTGTCTTTCGCTGCATTTAAATTAGGTTTTAAGAATTTAAATTTATTTTGATCGGCTTTTTGAGCTGCATTCTCAATATGCCCTAGAACGCCCGAATATTGAGAATCTAAATCATGCCACTGCGTGGACATATAAGTAAGAGCGTTAATAGCATCATCAAGCGCCTTGTGCATTTCATTAATATTACTGTAAGCAACTCCAACTACACGATTTAAGGTTACTTTATAATCCACAGTCTGACGTAATTCTGCTAATAAAGGCTCTAACTTACCTAAATTATCCCTTGCTACTCCCACTATAATACCGCCAATTATTGGTAGACCCAAAATAGCACCCTTCATTACATTAAACCCATCAGATTCTAATTGTTTATAATAGTTTACTGATCCTAATACTTCTTCTAGACGCTTTTGATCGGCATCAACATCTGCACCTTGATTTTTTAAAATTGACTGCAAGAGCTCTTTATTACTTCCAAAAGCTCTAACATCATGTCCAATAGAGTCTCTTAATTTAGTTAATTCTTCTATTAGTTGTTGTGCATACTTTTGATTTTGTTGAATTTCACCTCGCAAATCTGTAATCCCTTCTTTTAAAGTTTCTCCATCCCCTGTATTAATCGCTTCTACCATTGTTTCATAATAATTGTCAAATGTTGTATCGTATTCAACAATACCATTCAATGTATCTAAAAGCTGTTTTTTTACTTTCGTATCCCAAGTAACAGCATGTGCCCTTGCATTCTTTTGATCTTGTACGATTCTACCAGGTAAATCTACATATCCATTAATGGTAATTCCCTCAAAATTCACATCAGGATTCTTAATTAACATATAAGAATAGGCATTCATAGATTTTGCAAATAATCCAGCCTTTTGCAAGGTCTCTTTCATTCTCGCTTCATTTGCAGAAAGAGCCGTATCTCCATTGTTCGTTTGTTCAATTTCACTTGCAAAAGTTGTTACTGGTGAAACTACATTAGCAGTTGTAATAGTTAATAGCGTCGATACAGCGAGTAATTTATAAGGGATTTTTTTTATCATTTCATTTTCCTCCAATTTAGGTTTTAAATTTCAGTTCTACTCCTGTTTAAAAGCAATATCTTTTGAAATGAATTCTGCATCTTTATGAATATCATTCCAACTTTCTTTAGCGGCTTTTAAATCATCTGGTATTAAAGAGAATTTGTGGTCTTGCATAGAATCGATATTATCCAGTAAATCTGTATAATTTGCGCCCATTGTATTCCATTGCTTTTGAATATTTGTTAGAGACAATATCGCTTGATCTACAGTCTGATATAAATATGCCAATGTTTCTTTCGCGTTAGTAAGCGAAAGAACTGCTTGATTAGCACGATCTGCTTTCATACTTAATTCTCCGATTTTGTTAGAAATTTCATTATAGGAGTCCATATGCTTAGATGCTGTGACACCAGCCGCAGTTCCTAGACCGATACCAGCTGCACCAAGAGCCGAGAGTCCACCAACAACAGCCGGTGTTGCTGTACCGCCAGTTACAACAATAACTACCGCTCCTCCAATAGCTGCAATAACTAAAATAGCTGCTCCCAATCCACCACCAATTGACCATGCTAATACATCATCAAAATGTTTTTTCTGAGTAGAACGAAGTTGCTCAATTTCAGCTTGAAGTTGTGGAATCGTTGCCTGTTGACCTGCTAATATTGCAGTTAATCCACCTTTCCCATCTGGACCACCAACATTATTTTTAAAATCTGTAGAATTTTGATATAGTTTCCCTTTGAAGTCTTGTAGCATCTTAATCACATCTGTAACTTCTTTTGAATTTGTATTGATTGTAGTAATTAAATCATTTATACCCTCTTTTAGACCTGCCTTATCTTTCTTTTGTACAGTTTCTACTAATGTGTCGTAATAATTTTGAAATTGTTCATCGTAATTTACAATATTACGAGCAGTTTTTTGAATCTGTGGCTTCGCTGTATCTAACCAGTAATTCGCATTGATTCGTGACAGCTCTTGATTAAGGTGAATATTTTTGAGCAACTCTCCCCCCTCTGAGCCTAAATCGATATTAGATAAATTTACATTTGGTTGCTTAATCATTGTTTTTGCGTATAAATCCATTACTAGAATATGAGACCCTGTTTCAGCTAATGCTTTCTTCAGTCCTTCGGGGCCTAATGCATAATTGCCTACTTTTTGTTCTTGAGCGGTCGTTTCTTGTGCAAATGCATGAATAGTGTTACCGGTAGTAGCAGTTATAACAGTTGCTAATGTAGCTAAAGTTAGTACTTTGAATGGAAATTTTTTCATGACTATTCTCCTTCTTTCGCTAAATGCTTATAATCTGTATGAATTCCCTAAAAACGCAATATTAAAATTTATATACTTGTTCTTCAAGGTAACTTATTACATTTTTTAATTGTCTTAATGTATCTTTTTGAGACTGCTCGTTAGTTGTATCAACATTAGTAGATAATTTTGTAATGCTATTTTTTATTAGATTTAAATCTTCTTTATAGCGCTTTAGTAGATCCAGTTCTACATCTACTTGATTTGCAAACGTATGCAAATCATTTTGTGTAAGAAGAAGCATTGATTTTTGTAAATCAGCTATTGATAGTTTCGTTGTTAAATCATATATTTTTTGATTTTGTTTCTCTAAATCATCTAAATATGCTCGCTGTTCTGCTGTTAATTTATTTACTTCAGCAAAAACGCCAAATGTTTTCTTAATCTTTTCGGTATCAATGACCTTCATCAGGTCATACTCTTGTGTTTTTGCTGCGGCTGCGGCTGCTATTTCACCTTGTTTGCTTTTCTCAATTGCTTCACGAGCTGCTTTTTTTGCTGATTCAATCTCTAGAGCAGTTTTACCTTGTTCTGTCGCTTCTTGCGCCGCTTTTTTCTCCGCTTCTAGAATAGAGTTGTTAATTTCTTTTCCTTTGTTATATGCTGCCACCCCTGCTTGAGCAGCTGGTTCAATAATTTCTTTTGAAAGACTATAAACTTCTTTGAATATAGCAAATCCCTGCTCATTTAAAGCTCCTGGTATTAATGCAATTTGCTGTAAATCATTTTGAATTGCTTTTTTGGTATTTAATATTTCATTTTTTAACTGATCTATTTTTCCTGTTCCATCTGTACTTAGTATGCCTTGCGCAGTTGCCACATTAGTATCAAAATCTTTTAATTTTTTATCAAGCTGTAATTTAAGATCTGTTAATTCATTGATTTGTCGTTGCGCATTTTCTTGATTCGTCATAGCCATTTCTTGAAGTACTTCAAGTCTATCCGAAAACCCTTCTCTATCTTCTTTATTGTCTACAAACGATTTTAATGTCGGGTAATAACTATTAAATTTTGTTACAAATCCTTTACTTTTTGAATTTAATAGAATTAACTGTGGATAGAGTTCCGATGACCATTCCTTCATATCTTGTTTGATTAGGAATTGATTGGTATTTAAAGCTGGGACTTCCTCTAGCTGTACATTAGGACTCATTAAAGATTGATCAATATACGTTTGGATTAATTTAGATTGCGCACCTAATTTTCGTAATGAAGAGGAAATATCCATGCCTTCCTGTTGAGTTTCCGCTTGAACGATTGGTGTTGCGAGAGTATTGATAGGAATAGTTGCTCCAGTTACAATGGATGTGACTAATAATCCTGTCATTATTTTAGTTTTCATTCCGTACGCTCCTTTACCATTGTTTTTATAACTTAATTCATATAACTTGTACGACCGCTCTCTTTGTAAACTGGATAAGAAGGAGAAATCTTTCAGATACGTTAATATCGTTGTTTTTTACTTCTAATAGGATGTAAGGATTTTAT
>NZ_QPEL01000242.1:0-4980 GCF_008368965.1 Bacillus sp. AY2-1
AAAAGAACAAAAGAAAATGCATAGAGCATTTTCTTTTGTTCTTTTATTTAATAGTAAACTTTTCTCTTATTTTTTCAGGCAAATCTGCTTTCTGAATCTCTTCATAGGACTTTACTTCAATTGATGATATTTCATTTTTATTATTATCATCTTGATCTACATAAAGGCGTAAAAACGCGTCTGCATTTAATTTATGATTGTTTTCTTTTTTTGTACTTCTAAATGTAATTTGTTTTTTGACGCCATCTTCATCAGATGCGGGCAGCGTATAGTTTCGTAAGTTTCTACCATCTACCTTTTCGATAGTTCCTTCGCCTTTTATCTGCATGTAATATACATCTTTACCAATTCTATTTAGTGACGCTCTCTCACAGCCAATAGTAAAACTAAAAAATAATAAACATGGTGTAATAATTGCTAAAAACTTTTTCATTTTCTTTATCTCCTTTAATGTGTTTCTTTAAAAAGTATACGACTATTATTAAATGTGAAAAATCGATATAGCTTACAACGCCCTTACAATGTTGTAAGAGTGTTGTACATAAAATGAACAATAAAAGTTAAAAGAAAGGTAAAATAATGAATCGTGGTATAATGATATGAGACTTACATATTATTTTTTCATTTTGAGAGGAGCTTGAAAAATGTATTCTACTTTAGAACAATTAACAAAGCACCCTGTATTTTATCATTTTGCAGAAATTTCAAAGATTCCTAGAGGATCAGGTAATGAAAAGGAAATTAGTGATTATTTAGTGGGCTTTGCAAAAGAGCGTAACTTAGAAGTCATTCAAGATGAAGCATTAAATGTCATTATTAAAAAAGAAGCAACAGCTGGTTATGAAAATGTACCAGCTATTATTATTCAAGGTCATATGGATATGGTTTGCGAAAAAAATCAAGCAACAGTACATGATTTTGAAAAAGATCCAATTGAATTACGAATCATTGGGGACATGTTATATGCAAATCAAACAACTTTAGGTGCGGATAATGGTATTGCAGTTGCGTATGCATTAGCTTTATTAGATTCAAAAGAAATTCCGCATCCAGCACTTGAAGTCGTTATCACTACTGAAGAAGAAACGACAATGGGCGGGGCTTTTGCTATTGATCCAAATCATTTTGAAGGAAAGATATTTATAAATATTGATTCTGAAGAAGATCATAAATTACTTGTAAGTAGTGCAGGTGGTGCGAAAGCTGTTGAAACAATTCCCGTAATTTGGGATGAAACACCAGCGAATATGGATGCATACCGTCTATATGTTGGCGGTCTAAAAGGCGGACATTCTGGTATGGAAATTGATAAACAACGCGGTAATGCGAACAAAGTATTAGGACGAGTGTTACGTGATTTATCAGCACATACGGAGTTTAACATAAGTGAAGTTCACGGCGGATTAAAAACGAATGCAATTCCGCGTGAAAGTGTAGCTACAATTTTAATTCGTACAGAAGATGTAGGGCAAGTAGAAGAAAAACTAGAATCATGGACACGTGTATTACAAGAAGAAATGCGTGCTGTTGATTCAGATGTTCATGTTACACTGACAAAATTGGATGAAACAGTTGAAAAAGTATTTGCTAAAGAGACACAAAAGCAGCTTATTTCATCATTATTCTTAATTCCGAATGGTATTCAAAGTATGAGCATGGATATTAAAGGTCTTGTAGAAAGCTCAACAAATTTAGGCGTTATTGAAACGTTGCAAGATGAAATTAAATTACGTAACGAAGTGCGAAGTTCTGTAAGTAGTTTAAAACAACATGTTGCAGAAGAAATCAAATATATTGCTGAATTAGTTGGTGCTACATTTGAAATAGAGTCAGAGTATCCAGAATGGCCATACAATCCAAACTCACAAATTCGTAATTTATTTGAAAAAGTACATCAAGAAAAATACAATAAAGAAATTGAAATCTTCGCTGTACATGCGGGGATTGAGTGTAGCGCATTCGTTCAAAAGATGCCTGAATTAGATGCAATTTCATTCGGACCAGACATCTTTAACGTCCACACTCCAGATGAACATATCAGTATCTCTTCTGTAGTGAATAACTGGGGATTCTTCGTTGATGTAATGAAGGGTACGAAAGAATTAGCTAAGTAATAACGACGAAATAAAAAGGAGCCTATAAAAATTTATAGGCTCCTTTTTTATATTGGAATTTATCTCGCTATTTGCCGGGCAGTAAGACTCCCACCTCAAAATTCAGCGAGAGCAAAGAAGTTAGGTGGGGATCGGGCAGCCCGTAAAAGCCCGATTAGTTTAACTAATAATCAGTGAGGGATGAATAAAACCCCCACTGATTAAAGTTTTACTTTATGAGAAGTCATTTTTCGTTAGTATGTAATATTAAGCTTGAACAATTAATAAGGATGAATTGTTGATGTTTTTTAGTACAGATGAAGGGGTGGAGAAATGAAGGGAAGAAAGCATTTTATTGTTTGTATGGTTTTATTGTTCTTCACATTTAGTTTTATTGGTGTTCAGAAAATAATAGCAGAAGAAGTTGAATTTTCAGGGACAACAGCTCCATTGAATGTAAATGTTAGAGAGGCGAAAAGTTTGAATGCAAATATTGTAGATGTGATTCCCGGAAATACAAAAGTATCTTTTAAAGGATGGGAGTATGGTGAAGCGGTTAAAGATTACTGGACAGGAAATTTAGATAATCGTTGGTTTTACTATTTTAAAGATGGAAAAAAAGTATATGTAACGTCAGCGTATATTAATGGAAATCCTCCAAGTACACCAATAGACCGTAAATTATCTGTACCTAACATATTACAAGAAAGATCAAATTGGTGTTGGGCAGGCACTTCGGTTTCAGTTTTAAATTATTTTGGGAAAACTCCTTCACAAGATCAGTACGTTAGGTATGTTAAGGGTGGATCATATAATAATCCTGCAACTTCACGTGAAATACAATATGGATTATCGGGATATGGTGTTAGTTCAGCTATAAGTTCTGGAGCAAAATCGTATGATTGGTTCAAAAGTCAAATTAATAGTAATCAGCCGATGATTGTACTCATTATGTGGCAAAATGGAGCTAACATCGGACACTTTCTAGTACTTGATGGATTTTATAAAGGGACAAATGGAACAGATTATATAACGTACATGGACCCTTGGTATGGTGATCATTATAATCATAATTTCAGTACGTTCCATAACAATAATAATTTTTGGTGGAGTGAAACTGTTTATAATATCCATGCAAACTAATAATATTAAAAGCGGGGGTTCATAAATGGGAAATCTACTTAAGCTTGTGATACCGTGCATGTGTTTAATGACCGTTATTATTTTCGCTAGTAAAATTAGTTATGCATCAAAAAATAAAAGTGAATCAGTACAATCGATCGCATTAAAAGATTATCAATATAGTAAGGGAAGTTCTTCTGAAAATTTAAATTTTGAAAAAATAACAACATCTCCATTTTCGTTACCAATCTATGCAACAATTCCAGCACAGCAAATTTTAAATAGCTCTGAATTTAAGCAATTGCTATTACCAACAAATGAAAAGCTGTGGTTTATTATGAAGGGTGAGCAGCCAGAAGGACTAATTGTTGCGAATGATACTGAACCGATTCGAACGGGCGGAGAAAATAGAAGTAAAGATTTATATGGATTATATAAAGCAATAAAAAATAATACAAATGAAACAAAAGATATTAGTTATTTCGAATTTGAAGGGCAAGGAATATTGGTAGTAAATCAAAATAATGATCAAGAAATATACCTTAGTAAAGGTGCTGCTGCCATATTAAAACTTCCTGCTGGTCAAAAGGTATTGAGCAATGAAGTAATACAGAAAATGAAAGAGAGAATTGTAACTAGTTTTGAAAAGTAGGAAGGGCTAATTCTTTTTTGTGTTTATACAAGGTTGAACAGATAACAGGATTAATGGTAGCATTAGGGCTGTTTAAAAGCTAATATTGAATATAAAAAGGTTAGAGAAGTTAATTCTCTAACCTTTTTATATTCTGCTATCTACTGTACAACCTTTTTGCATAGCTGAATTTCCTTATTAGAAAATAAGGGTGCATCTATAAAACCATAATGATAAACTAAAATACCTAATTCCACTCTAGAATTAATATGCCATTTTTCTTTAATATGATTAATTATCGTTGAAATTCTTCTAGGGGTAACATATATTTTTCTGGAAATTTCTGCATCTGTATATCCTTTTGCTACATAAATAGCCACTTCTAATTCTCTTTCGGTTAATATTCTTTTCATAAAATAAGCCCCTTCGAAATTGTTTATATAAAATCAAAAGAAACTATTAAAAAAAATAAAGGTCAAAAATCATATTTATTTCTTTTAATTTCGCTATTTGCGGGCAGTAAGATTCTCACCTCAAAATTTAGCTGTGACAAAGAAATCGAACTACCTGTAAACGCCTGCTTGGAGTGGACTAATAATCAGTGGTGATGAATAAAACTCCCATTGGTTATTAGTGAACTTTATTGTAATAATTTCTCATATTGTGATACAAGTTTGTAAAAAACTATAAATCCATATAAATAGTAATTGTAACTATACTAATTTTACATTACATTAAAAGTTGAAAAATATTCTTATACTCATAAAGTGTTACATTTGAGGGAGGAAAGATGGAATTCTACAATCTTGGTATTATTATTAAAGAACTTAGAAAGAAAAAAATATGTCACAATCTGAATTATGTCATGGAATATGTTCACAAAGCCAAATTAGTAAGATAGAAAAAGGGATTATTTATCCATCTAGCATATTGTTGTATCAACTATCTGAAAGACTTGGTATTGATCCAAATTATATATTTGCACTGACCAAAAATAAAAAAATAAAATATATTGAAAATGTAAAATGTGTAATGAGAGATTGTGTGAAACAAAAAGAATATAATGAGCTTTACGAAATAGTGAAAAAAGAGAAAAACGAAAATAATTTCCAATCAAAAGAAGATAAACAATTT
>NZ_QPEL01000243.1:0-8508 GCF_008368965.1 Bacillus sp. AY2-1
ATAATACATTTATTCAACTTCTTGTAATGGGCCTTACTTACCTCGTTTTAACCGCCTTTTGGTTTGCGTTTTATATATTTTTAATTGATAAAATTAGTGCTTTTATGAAAAAACCGAAAACGCAACGTTATATTCAAGGGCTAACAGGAATCGTCCTAATTGGATTTGGTGTTAAACTAGCTTTTGAAAAAAGTAATTGATAAAAATGAAAAACACCACTATTAATTCGTCTTAATTGCATTTGGTGTTAAACTAGCTTTTGAAAAAAGTAATTGATAAAAATGAAAAACACCACTATTAATAGTGGTGTTTTTCATTTCACAACTAATTTGACAGTCTACTCTTTATTAAAACCAGCGCTCAGTTACAACTTTTTTACGTGTATAGAATTGAACGCCATCTGTACCATTTGTACCTAAATCACCAAAGAATGAAGCTTTATTCCCTGCAAATGCGAAGAATGCCATTGGTGCTGGAACATTTACATTTACACCAATCATACCAGCATCGATGTTATCACGGAATGTTTGTGCATGTTTACCATTTGACGTATAAATAACCGCACCATTTGCAAATTTAGATTGATTTGTTAGTTTAATACCTTCTTCTAAATCTTTAACACGTACAATGCTTAATACTGGAGCAAAAATTTCATCTTGCCAAATTTTCATTTCTTGATTCACGCCATCAAAGATTGTCGCACCTACAAAATAACCTTCTCCAACTTCTTCATTAATTTTACGGCCATCTACTAATAAAGTTGCCCCATCTGCTACACCACTATTAATATAGCCTAAAACACGCTCTTTATGAGATTCACGAATTAATGGTCCAACATAGTTATCTTCGTTAAAGCCATCGCCTACTTTTAATTTTTTCGTTTCTGCTACTAATACATCAATGAATTCATCAGCAATTTCATCCACTACTGCTACTACTGAGCATGCCATGCAGCGCTCTCCACTACTTGCAAATGCAGATCCAATTACACCTTGTACTGTTTTCTCAAGATTGCAATCTGGCATTACAATCGCATGGTTTTTTGCACCCGCTAACGCTTGTACACGTTTTCCGTGTTTCGTACCTGTTTCATATACGTAACGAGCTACTGGCTCAGAACCGACGAACGAAACAGCTTGAATATCTTTATTTTCTAAAATGCTATTTACAACATCTTTTCCGCCTTGTACTAAATTTAATACGCCTTTTGGGAAACCTGCTTCATAGAATAATTCTACAAGTCGCTCCGCTAAAAGTGGCGTTCTTTCCGATGTTTTTAATACGAATGTATTACCGCAAGCAATTGCAAGTGGGAACATCCATAACGGAATCATCATTGGGAAGTTAAATGGCGTAATACCAGCAACAACTCCGATTGGGTAGCGCCAAATTGATCCATCAATTCCACTAGCAATATTCGGCAGCGCTTGACCCATCATTAAATTAGGTGCCGATGTTGCAAGTTCCACTGCTTCAATACCACGCTGTACTTCACCTGTTGCATCCGTTAGCGTCTTACCATTCTCTAGCGTAATGATTTTTGCAAGCTCATCTTTGTTTTCTTGTAATAGCTGTAAATATTTATATAAATTTCTTGAACGATTCGGAACTGGTACTTTAGACCACGTTTCGAATGCTGCTTTTGCCGCTTCAACAGCTTTTTCAACATCTTCTTTTGGAGATAGTGGAACGTAAGCGATAATTTTTCCAGTCGCTGGATTTGGAACTGCTTCTACTTCCGTACCTGTCGATTCAACCCACTCACCGTTAATGTGATTTTTTACTCGTTTAATTTCAGTTGTAATCATTGTATTCTCTCCTTTGTATAATTTATTTTTGATTAGAAATTAATTGCTCGCTAACTTTCTTATATAAAGCAGCCATATCGTTTTCACCATATCCAGCTTGACTCGCTTCGTCATATACGTTTAATAACATTTCGCTTACCGGTAAATGGAGTTCGCTTTCCTTAGCTAAGTCAACTGCAAATCCTAAATCTTTCTTCAATAAGTTCACAGTAAATCCTGGCTCGTAGTTTTCAGGTGCTATAAAACTTTTAAAATTACGTTCATAAATTCTACTTTGACCGTAACTTACATTTAAAATATCAAACATTTTATCTAAATCCATATTGTTCTTTTTCGCTAATGTTAAAGCTTCACTCACTCCAGCTGTATAAAAACCAATTAATAAGTTATTAATTAACTTAACAGTTGTACCACTATCAATCTGCTCACTAACGTGGAAAATGTTCGCGCCTAGTACGCCCATGATAGATTCCGTTTTCTCATATACCTCTTTTGATCCACCAACCATAAACGTTAATGTACGGTTTTCGGCTCCGATTACTCCACCACTCACAGGTGCTGCTAAAAAGTCTACTTTCTTTTCCTTTGCAGCTTCCTCTAATTGTTTGTTTAACTGCGGCGATACCGTACTTGTATCAATGAAAACTACATTCGAGTGACCATTTTCAAATAATCCTTCTGCTCCAAAATATACCGCTTCAACAGCACGAGGTGAAGGTAAACTTGTAAAAACTACATCACATGTTTCTGCTAGTTTTAAGATTGATAGACCGATAATTCCGCCTTCTTTTTCAAAGGACGCTTCTGCCTCTTTATTTAAGTCCACGCCATATACTGTGTAACCTGATTTAACTAGATTTTTTGACATCGGAAGACCCATGTTACCTAAACCGATAAAACCAATCTTTTTCATATCGCTTTCCTCCTATTTACACAATATATTTCCCACGATTTATAATAGCTTTCGCAATTTCTCTCTTCTTCATAAATACGTTCGTGTATAAAGGTACTAATAATTGACGGATTTCAGCTAAAATCACATGTCTATCTTTTTCTTCTGTGACAGCCGCTGAAAGTACAGAAATCGCCGCTTCTTCTACTTTACGATATCCTTCTTCACAAATAACATCCGTTATTTGTTGCTTCGTACGTTCTTTTTCCTCACCATTTTTACTTACTGCTTTTCTCGTACGTAAAAACGCTGATTCCATGACGTACACGTCCGTCAACATATTTGATATTACACGTGAATATTCTTGTTCTTGGTCGATTTTTAGACTTGGAGTTTTAGAGAGCGTTTTCAAAGATTGTTTCAACAATTTTTTCGCTAATAAAATGTAACGATGGTTTCTTTCGACATTTGCTACATCACTTTCTACTTCAGTATCTTCTAATTGTTCGATTTGCTTCATTAACATTTTGGCAACTGTTAATCTATTAATTTCGTTCGTTCCTTCAAAAATACGACTAATTCTAGCATCACGATACAATCGTTCTACCTCGTACTCTTGCATATAACCGTAACCACCATGAATTTGTACAGCTTCATCTACAATATAAGCAAGTGTTTCAGAAGCATTTACTTTATTTAGTGCACATTCAATTGCAAATTGAGACATTTTTTTCATAAGATCTTCATCGCTCTCATGAATTGCTTCATCAATTACACCTGCTGTACGGTAAGCTGCACTTTCGGCTCCATATGTAGCAATGATCATATTTGCAATTTTCTCTTGAATCATCGTAAAGTCTACTAATTCCGTTTGGAACTGTTTTCGCTCTTTTCCATATTGAACCGACAAACCAATTGCTTGTTTTGCTGTTCCAATATTTCCAAAAGCAAGTTTAAGTCTAGCAAAGTTAAGAATATTAAGAGCTACGTGATGCCCTTTCCCAACTTCCCCTAAAACATTTTCAACAGGGATGACAACATCTTCTAAAATAAGAGTCGCCGTTGAAGAACCTTTAATACCCATTTTCTTTTC
This sequence comes from Bacillus sp. AY2-1, assembly GCF_008368965.1. Classification (NCBI taxonomy): domain Bacteria; kingdom Bacillati; phylum Bacillota; class Bacilli; order Caryophanales; family Bacillaceae; genus Bacillus; species Bacillus sp. AY2-1. The sequence goes on from NZ_QPEL01000243.1 coordinate 3,794, forward strand.
TTCTAACCCAATGGATACACCTTCACATGTTCTTTCGACAATAAATGCTGTCATTCCTTTATTTGTCTTCGCAAAAACAACGTATACATCTGCCATATGAGCATTTGTAATCCATTGCTTCTCACCATTTAACTTCCAAGCTGTTCCCTCTTCATTCAATACTGCGCTCGTTTTTGCACTTAATGCATCCGAACCAGCATTTGGCTCAGTTAAAGCATAAGCCCCAATCCATTCTCCCGATGCGATTTTTGGTAAATATTTTTCTTTCTGTTCTTTCGTTCCGTAATATATGTAAGGCAATGTACCGACACCAGCGTGTATATTAAATGAAACGCTAAATGCACCAGCGTAACCCATTTTCTCTGCTACAAGACCTGAGACAGCCTTTCCTAACTCGAACCCGCCATAATCTTCTGGTACCTCAATGCCTAATAATCCAAGTTCCCCAGCTTTCTCAAATAATTGACGAGAAACTTTATAGTTATGTTGTTCAATATTCTCCATTTGTGGAACAATTTCTTGTTTAACGAATTGTTCTGTCGTTTTTGCGATTAAATCTTCATCACCTGAAAAATCTTCTGGTGTAAAGTAAGTATGATTTATATCTTTATTGAGTGAAAAAAATTCATCCCATGGTAACTTCGTTTTCTCCATATGTATCCCCCTATCATTCGGCTTTCATAGCTTTTTGCTTATGCTCGTCTACGATGAGTGGAATATCTTTTTTTGAAAATAGAAGGCGATGATTTTTCACATCAAGCATTTTATTTTGCCAAAGATGTATTTTCATCGCCTTCACTGCTTTATCTATTGATCTTCTGATAATACTGTTTTTGCAATACCAGTATCTAACTCTTCAAAGTCATGATATGAAATTGTTTCGTATAATTCACTTCTCGTTTGCATATTAGAAAGTGCATCTTTTTGAGAACCTGTTTCTTTAATCAAAGTAAACACATTTTCATACGCTTTCGCTGCAACGCGAAGTGAAGTTACAGGATAAATAACCATTTGGAAGCCCATATTCGCAAATTCCTCTGCACTATAATATGGAGTTTTTCCGAATTCAGTCATATTCGCAAGTAAAGGTGCATTTACCTTACTATTAAATAGACGGAATTCTTCCTCTGATTGAAGCGCTTCAGGGAAAATTGCATCTGCACCTGCTTTTACATATGCATTTGCTCTTTCAATTGCTTCATCTAACCCTTCAACGCCGCGAGCATCAGTACGTGCTACAATGTATAAGCTCGGTGCAACTTCTTTAATTGCTTTAATTTTTTGAACCAATTCTTCTGTAGTAACAAGTTTCTTACCATTTAAATGTCCACATTTTTTTGGTAATTGCTGATCTTCAATTTGGACAGCTGCTACTTTCGCTTCCATCATTTCTACAGCTGTTCTCGCTACATTTAGTACACCACCAAATCCTGTATCAATGTCAACAAGAACAGGTAAGTCTGTAGCTCTTACTAAATCTCTTGCTCTCTCAGCCACTTCAGTAGACGTCACGATACCTAAATCTGGTAACCCTTTACTTGCAGTATAAGCAGCTCCGGATAAATAAAGAGCTGAAAAACCTGTATTTTTTGCAACTAAAGCCGCCATTGCATCATGAGCACCTGGAATTTGCAAAATTTCATTTGCTTCTACTAAAGCTCGGAATCGATTCGCAAGCTCCTCTTGTGTTGACTGCTTTTTCACAACCCAAGCCATTCTAAATTCCCCCTATTATTAAATTAAGAATAGATCTACAAATTCGTTTACATTCATATTTTCTAGTTTTTCTTCATTTAAACAAACTTCATGAATTTGTTCTTGTTGCTTACTAGAATAATGGCCTGCCATATTTGCAGTGAACTTTTGAACAACTTTTGGGATTGCTTCGTCTCTACGGAAACGGTGACCAAGTGGATATTCACATTCCACATTTTCTGTTACTGTGCCATCTTTAAAGTGAACTTGAACAGCGTTGGCGATTGAGCGCTTGTTCGGGTCAAGGTAATCTAAACTGTACTGTTTGTTTTCAACAACAACCATCTTATTACGTAATTCATCTACACGTGGATCGTTTGCTACTGCATCTTCATAATCGTCTGCAACGATATCTCCTTTTAATAAACCAATTGCCGTAATGTATTGTAAGCAATGATCACGATCAGCTGGGTTATTTAATGGACCTTCTTTATCAATAATACGAATTGCTGATTCATGAGTTGTAATTGTAATACGGTCAATTTCATCTAATCTCTCTTTAATTTCCGGATGCAACTTCACTGCACATTCTGCAGCCGTTTGTGCATGGAATTCTGCTGGATATGACACTTTAAATAATACATTTTCCATTACATATGACTCTAGTGGTCTTGCTAATTTTAATTCCTGTTTATTGAATAATACATCTTGGAATCCCCATCCTGGTGCAGATAGGGCTGTTGGATAACCCATTTCACCTTTTAGAGCAGTCATTGCAAGATGAACACCGCGGCTCGTTGCGTCACCTGCAGCCCATGATTTACGTGAGCCCGTATTTGGAGCATGACGATATGTACGAAGACTAGAATTATCAATCCACGCATGTGATAATGCATTAAAGATTTCTTCACGTGTTCCGCCAAGCATTTTCGCAACTACTGCAGTTGTTGCTACTTTTACATATAATACATGGTCAAGACCAACTCTGTTTAAGCTGTTTTCTAAAGCGAGCACGCCTTGAATCTCATGTGCTTTAATCATCATTTCTAATACTTCACGTACTTTTAAAGCTTCTTTTCCTTCTGAAATACGAACAAGGCTAATATAATCTGCAACCGCTAAAATTCCGCCTAAGTTATCAGATGGATGTCCCCACTCTGCTGCAAGCCAAGTATCGTTATAGTCTAACCAACGGATCATACATCCGATATTAAATGCACCTTTTACTGGATCTAGTACATAAGACGTACCTGGTACACGTGTACCATTTGGCACGATTGTTCCTGGCACAACTGGTCCTAGTAATTTCGTACATTCTGGATATTGCAGTGCTAAAATTCCACATCCAAGTGTATCAAGTAATACGTAACGAGCTGTACTGAATGCTTCTGCACTAGTAACCTCTTTATTTAATACATAATCGGTAATCTCTTCTAATAATGCATCTTTTTGCTTAATTTCATTTGTTTTAATCATGCTATCCTTCCCTTTCTGTCGAAAATTCGTTATTATTAATGATGGGTGTCGGTCAAACACCCATCTGGCGGGCGGCGCTAACAACTCCCCAGTTGTTCTTATTTACTAAGTACATGTCGCTCGCCAATATAATTTACACGTGGACGGAACAAACGATTATTTGCATGTTGCTCAATAACGTGCGCACATAACCCCACTGTTCTAGAGCTAAAGAAGATTGGTGTGTAAAGTTGAATTGGAATACCTAGCATCCAATATACTGGAGCTGCATAATAATCAAGATTTGGATAAATTCCTTTTTCTTTTTCCATAATCTTTTCTCCAGCTTCACACATTTCATATAGTGTATAATCACCTTTTACATCACATAACTGTTTTAAAGCTTCCTTCATCATAAGTGCTCTTGGATCCATCTTCTTCATATAAACACGGTGTCCAAAGCCCATAATTTTTTCTTTGTTATATAGTTTCTTCTGTAATAACTCTTCAAATTTCTCAACATTACCAGCTTCTAAAAGCATGTACATAACCGCTTCATTTGCACCGCCATGTAAACTTCCTTTTAAAGATGCAACTGCACCTGTTAAAGCACCGTATAAATCTGATTGTGTTGATGCAATAACGCGAGCTGTAAATGTAGAGTTTGGCATTTCATGCTCACTATATAAAACAAGGGAACGATCAAAGATCTTTTCCTCAAGTTCAGTTGGTTTTTTACCAGTTAACATATAGAAGAAATTCGCACTATAAGATAATTCTTTAAGAGGTTCAATTGGCTCCTCATTATTTAAAATATGATAGCTATTCGCTACAATGTTTGGCACTTTACTTAACAGCTTGTACCCTCGGCTTTTATTCACTTCTAACGAGCGGTTTTCGATATCATTATCGTAACCAGCTAACGCTGACACACCTGTACGTAATCCATCCATGGGATGCGTCTCTTTAGGCAATGCCTTTAGTACGTTGAATACACCTTCTGGTACTGCATATTCTGCTTTTAGTTTCTTTTCAAGTGTTGCTTTTTCATCTTCATTCGGTAGGTGTTCCTCCAATAAAAGGTGCACAATGTCTAAATACTCTTTTGTTTTTGAGAGTTCGATTAAGTCATACCCTTGAATTACAATTTCACCTTTTACTGTGTCAAGAAACGAAATTTTCGTCTCCGCTGCCACTATACCATCTAATCCCGGGGAAAATTTTTCTTCAGCTTTCATCATTATTTCCTCCAATCCTAATAGATCTTCGTGCACATAACTGTAAGCCTTTACAATATTGTGAAACTACATTTCTACTTCAATGTATCAGAGTTTTTAGAAGATTTCAATTTATTTTATAATGATAAGTTTCCTACACTTTTCTTACTGTAACAATACAATTTTTTGAAAATAATTCTTATGTTTTATAAAGAAAGAATAGACTTCTTTGCGTATTTTAAAAAACAAGATATAAAGATTTTTCATATAACACCGCCAAATATACAATTATTCTAATTTTATTTGAGAAATAAAAAAAACGAGCTATACATAAATACAGCTCGTTAC
>NZ_QPEL01000244.1:0-4302 GCF_008368965.1 Bacillus sp. AY2-1
GCAAGCAAGAAAAATTGCTCATTCATTTGTAAGCGATTACTTTTTTACTCCTTCTTTTTTCCTACTATTACGCTGATCGAAAACTAAACCGATGAAAATTAAAATCCCCCAAAAGATTACACTACCTCCAGTCATTTCAATTTCCCCCTTATTATATAAAGATATTATTTTAATCATTATAACATTTTCTTAATTTTCAATCTATTAAAACCCAAAATGATATTATTACATAAATTGTAGTATAACAAAAAAGACCTTCTTATTTTATGTATAAAAAGGTCTTTTTTCATTATACAAGACTTATTACTTTCGTCTTTGTAATTAAGTCCTGAAAACCGCAATTGTCTTTGCGGAACAACATCATATATACGTTACATATTAATGGAATTCCTAATAGCAATACGTTCGGCAATAACAATACAAAAAATCTTATAATTAATGTTTGCAACGTTAGCTTTTCACTCTTCAATGAAATTAATTTTATTCTCGTTACCTTTTTGCCAAGTGTAACACCGTTCCAAATAAAGGGTAACACAATAAAATATATCGCCATTAATATGAAAACTACTGCGAAATCATATCTAAAATCACCTAAACTTATATTAAAGCGCTTAAACATAGCACTATAGTTTCCGGTCATAATAGCTACTACTGCACCATACATAACCGAGATTAAAAACATGTCAATTAGGGAAGCACCTATGCGATTCATTACAAGCGCTGGACGATGCATCTTTAACTTCATTTTATGTCGACTCCTTCATATCCTTCTTTACCCGTCTCATCGTACCACTTCTAAAAAACATTGTAAACTAGCGTTTCTCTTACTTTTCTTGTACAATTTGTTACAATAGCATTATAAAGGAGGTTCCCATATTGAAAAAATGGATAATCCTATTCGTCGCCTTCCTATTAACTGGTTGTACAGGAAACACAAGTCACTTAACTTATACGGTTAACGATGAATACGAGCTCATACGTACTTCTGGAAATGCATTTGAACTTTTCCCCTCGCAAGATGCTGTATATGCCACACAATACATCCCTGCAAAAATTACAGACATTGCTTGGGATGATAAATACATTATTGCAAAACAAACTGAGGAAAAATCAGATCCAAATAACCCTGACGCAGCAATTGCAAATAAAAAAAGTGAACATTATTGGATTATTGACGTAAAGCACAATAAACGTTTCGGTCCCTATAATGAAAAGCAATTTAATAAACAAAAAGATGCGTTTAAAATTAAGGTACCTTTTCAAAATGTAGATTCATACATAAAAGAAATAAAAAAACAGTCAGCATAATCTTTTGAGTGCTGACTGTTTTGTCTTACATTATTTTAAAAACACATTACTCCGAAAGTGAGATATTAAACGTTTGTGGCTCTTTTACAACATCTTGTGTTTCTGAATCTCCTGCAAGTAAATCATCAGTTATAAACTGAATATCCTTTACCTTGTCTTTTCCATCGTCAAGTATTAAACCAATAATCCCATCTCTTGTTTCACCAGGCTTATAGTCTTCTCTTGATACATTTTTTGTACCAACTAACGTATCTTCGTCATATAAAAAGTTTTGAGTCGCTACTTTAAAATGTTGCTTACCATTAATTATAACATCATTCATAGAGAAAAATTGCATATTTTTATTTCCGCTATTCTCCACTTTATATGTAATCTCAACGTAACGAATTGTATTACTAATCTCTGTTCCACTTAGCGATGCATATAATTCTGCATCTTCTTGGCTTACTTTATCCCCTAATCTACGTTTTACTTCTTCAGGAGTTAGTGCCGTGTATACTTTCAATGTATTTTTTGCCTTTTCACTCATCTGTGATAAAGAGATTACTTTCACATCTTGTACGTGAATTTTCATTGGCGCTACTTCAAATGTTTGATTCACAGAATGCATCTGCTCTAACTTGAAAGTACCCCAGCCTGTTTCTTTCACTTTTTGTCCTACTTTTTTCAGCTCACGCCCACCATATTCTTTTGTTTCAGGAATAGATTCTTTCTTCTTCGGTTCAGCTTTCTTTTCTTCTTGATGGAAGCAACCACTTAACATAAGAAGAAAACTACATAAAACAAAAATACTTTTCCATGCTTTCATCATTTCATTTCTCCTAACGCTATCATTCATGAATATAAAATTAGTCCCTTGCTTTGTAAACTATAGAAACAATGAAAAGTCCACAAAATGAACTTGTCAGTCCAGATACTATTATACCTCCAATTTGGAAAATATGAAAATAGGGATCTAGGAACACATACACGATAAATATAATAGTTGCCACAACAATTACTGAAATCCAATACTTTCTTTTTTCCGAAGCTAAAATAAAGTCTTTACCCATTTCATTTCTATGCTTCCATAAAACGTATGCTAATAATAGAAAACCAATACATGTACTTCCATGTTGCATATATTTATAAACAGAGATACCGTACCATTCTCTTTGCAATAATGGTATTTTCATAACAAAATAGCCTGTCTTATGAGTGAATGCATCCCAAACAACATGCGTTAACATACCGAATAATGCTGAATAACAAAATACAAAAAGATCCTTCCATGTATGAAGACCCCACCCCTTGTCTACTGCATATGTATAGTAGCCAGCAAATGGTTTAGGTAAATGTGTTATAAAAGACTTTTTTAAAATGTAATGATATATGTATGCTAATAAGAAGACAAGTGGTAAATTTAAATATAAGAACCCAAGCCACGTATGCCCAATAACACCATACGGTCTAAAGTGTAAAAAATATTCAAAGTCAGGCGCCATACTACCTAATATAAGAGCCGTTACTGACATATATTTAGAATGCTTTTTCGCAAAAGGAAGAACTGCTGCTGGATGTGCAAATGTAAACGGCATACTTTAACTCCTTCTCACATTTTCAGTAGAATACCATATATCATAACGAGAGAATGGATCTTCATGCAATATTTATTTTCACATTGGAATATGATAGTTTAAATGATATAATCCACATAAATATTCAGAAAACAAGAAGGGATTCAGGTGTCATTAACACTTGTATTTGCTACCTTTTTAGATTCAAAATCCGTTATGAATTGAGGTTTATATATTGATTGACGTACCCTTTTTACAAAATGTCACATTAAAAAAAGAAAATATCCCTAGTTTTTCCGCATATCCTTACTGCTTACCCGCTATCCGAACATTACAATCACTAGCTTTCCATCCAAATGTAACATTCATTATTGGAGAAAACGGAACGGGTAAATCAACATTACTTGAAGGAATTGCAATTGCGTTAGGTTTTAATGCAGAAGGTGGAACGAAGAATTTCCGCTTTAGCACAAACGATTCACATTCATCTTTACATGAATACCTTCGAATTTCAAAAAGTTTCAATACACCAAGCGACGGTTTCTTTCTTCGCGCTGAATCATTTTATAACGTCGCTTCTTATATTGATGAAATGGATGCTGATCCAGAAGCACGCGGAAATCCAGTTATTGATTCATATGGTGGTGTCTCACTACACGAACAATCACACGGTGAATCATTCTTTTCCTTATTTATGAATCGTTTTTCAGGACAAGGTTTATACATTTTAGATGAGCCTGAGGCAGCTCTATCACCGATGAGACAACTTTCCATGCTCATTCGAATGCACGAACTAGCTGAACAAGGTTCACAATTTGTTATTGCGACGCATTCTCCTATTTTAATGGCTTACCCTGAATCTACTATATACTCTTTAACACAAGAGGGGATTCACGAATCCACATTAGAAGAAACCGAGCATTATCAAACGACGAAACTTTTCTTTGAAAATCGCGATCGATTATTCCATCATCTATTTGAGTCATAAAAAAAGAAGCAGCAATAGCTGCTTCTTTTTTATAGTGCTTCTATAAATAAGGCAACCCCGATACCGCCACCAACGCATAAAGAGGCAATTCCTTTTTCTAAACCACGTCTTTTTAATTCGTGAATTAAACTTACTGTAATACGACCCTGATAAACTTACTGTAATACGAGCCCCTGTACAACCAATTGGATGCCCAAGTCCTACGCCACTACCGTTTACGTTCACTTTTTCACGGTCTAAACCTAACTCTTTCTCTACAGCTAAATATTGAGCCGCGAAAGCTTCATTAATTTCCAGTAAATCTGCATCTTCTAATGACCAATCTACTTTCTCTAATCCTTTTCGGATTGCTGGTGCTGGTCCAATACCCATAATTTTCGGGTCTACTCCAGCTACTGAATATCCAACAATTCTAGCTAACGGTTGTAAGCCTTTTTCTTTTGCTTTTTC
>NZ_QPEL01000245.1:0-5425 GCF_008368965.1 Bacillus sp. AY2-1
ACTTGTCTTTTTTGTGTTTTATAAAAATAAGAATGGGTGGTAAATCTCAGTTTTTTATAATTTCACTTTATTGTTCACATCAACAAGTTCAAAACGCTCACAGACGAGTAACATATCTTCAGAGAAATTAAGACCAAGCTCATTTAGTTCCTTTGTAAAAAAACGAACATGGGTGTCTCTCCAGTAATTATAAGTACGATCTCCTTCGCCTTCAGCGATAGCGAATTCTTCGCTTACTTCATTCATTGGTGTTACAGTTACTTCTATTATCTTAATAATAGCTACAGGTTCATCATTACTATTAAGTATAATACTATAATCATTAGTGGTCGGTAGCGGTTCATTTTCTAATTCATAAAAAATGTGACCGGAGCATGTAGCAGTTTTAATACCGTCAATTACTAGTTGTGCAAGATAATTAGGGGAATCTCCAAATTGCCAAGCTATAACAGATTCTGGTTTTTTGTTGTTTCCCCAATAAGTATTCCAATATGTCTGTGCTAATTGATTCATTTTATCGTCACCTCACTCTAATTAAATTTAGTCGCTTTATAATTCCTAGGAAATTTATTTATTTACTTATTCTGTCTTTGTGCTCATTTGAAATTTGTATCAGTGTGTTGCAAATTAAAAAGATACTATGTGGAATGAATATGGTTTGTAAATATGTTCTGTATATATATGGAATCTTTAATTTTCCAATTGCATTTTATGATAAAGGATATAGTTACTTAAAGAACGTTCAGACTATTAATGGTAGCTTATTATCACTATGCCATATTGAAGTGAGTAGTACTAGAGTTGAAATAGATAAAAAACCGATATTCTAAAATTGAATATCAGTTTAATGATATGTGACTTATATGAATCTATAGTAATACGAAAAGCGTAAATAAGATAGCCAACAAAATACGATAGTATGCAAAAGGTTTTAAACCTATCTTCTCTAAAAGCTTTAGAAAAGTTACTACCGCTAGCATCGCTACGGTAAAAGAGGTAATGAATCCTACCGCAAACATAGGGATGTCATCGACACTTAAATACTCCCAGCTTTTTAGTAAGTCTAAGCCTGTAGCTCCAACCATTACAGGAAGAGCTATTAGAAAAGAGAACTCGGATGCGGTTTTATAATTTACTTTTGCTAATAGACCTCCAGAGATAGTAGAGCCAGCTCTAGAGAAGCCAGGGTATACTGCTAAGCACTGAAATAATCCAATTGTTAAAGCTTGACGGTATGTTAAATCGTCCAGTGAATAGGCGGTTGCCTCTTTCTTTTTTACTTCTGCAAAGATCATAAGAATTGCCCCTGCTACAAGTCCAATCACAACAGTGTATGGCTGAAATAAGTATGTTTTAATAATATCATGTAGTAGCAAACCAGCCACTACTGCCGGAAATACGCCAAGAAATACATGAAACGCGTTGAATTTTTTCTCTTTCCGTAGAAGAGGCTTAATATTACATAGAGAAACGAGACGTTTATGATATAAAATTGCAATAGCTAAAATTGCGCCTAGCTGAATAACAATTTCAAACGTTTTTGCTCTTTCTCCTTCAAAGTCTAATAAATGCCCGACTAATATAAGGTGGCCAGTAGAAGATATAGGTAAAAATTCAGCTAATCCTTCTACAATACCGAGTATGAAGGCAATAATGATATCGCTCATAGTTTCACTCCTATAAATTAATGAATGTCTACTTTTTTAAAATAGAATAGTGTTGCAATAAATCCGGAAATTGTTGTTACTGCAATGATGATATAAGAATACTCTGGTGGATATGTCGGTTGTAATTCATTATTTGCGATATCTAGAGTAGCGGTCCACGGAAATAAATCTTTATGCTTGGAGTTTACGAGCATAAGATTGGTCATTGTAATAATGACTGTTAATATAATGGGCGGTACATAGCTCTTCATGACAAGAGTTAGTAGTACAATAGGTGAAGACAATAGAAAGAGAAGTCCACCACATATTAAAAATTCTAGGAAAGAACTTAAAAGTAAAGCAATGTTAAAACCAGGGAAATTCCCCAATAGCCCTAATATTAAAGTAAGTGTCCAAGCGACTAAAGTTAGCATCATGATCCAAAGAAAGAGAATGATGAATTTACTTATAATAAAGCTAATGCGCGACACGGGGATAGTTAGTAAATTTTTTAGTGTATCTTCTGCATATTCGCGGGTAAGCAAATATGCAACCACTACTCCATATAAGGGGAATCCTATAACTAAAGTAGTATATAAGTTAACATCAGTGAATAATTGATGGAACCAAATAGTCGGAGTTGGCTCTTTTGTTTTTATATGTATATAAGAGGCTACTACAACTAAGAAAGGTGCGACACCAGCACCAATAATGCTAATTAAAAACATATTAGAGCGTTTTAATTTTAAGAGTTCTGTATAGAGTAGATTAACCAATTGTTCCACCTCCAACTAGCTTGGTGAAATAATCTTCTAGTTTATCTTCACTTATCATCATTTTTAATACTTCAATACCATTAAGAACTAATGTTCTATTTATGTATCCTTGTTGTCCAAAATGAGAGTAAATACGAATATTCCCTTCATCGTGTACTTCATAATCAAAAATTTGAAGATGATTTTCTAATAACATCACAGCTTTATTGTCATTATTCACTTGAAACTCTATGTACTTACGATTTGCTTTACGTAGCGTATCAAGAGAAACTTCTTCTAGTAACTTTCCTTCATGAATAATTCCGATACGATCGACTAACTGTTCTACCTCGGCTAATATGTGACTAGAAATGAGTATGGTTATATTTCTTTCTTGAGCTAAAGAATGAATAAGTTTTCGCATTTCTTTAATACCAATAGGGTCTAGTCCGTTAGTTGGTTCATCTAATATGACTAGCTCGGGATAATGGAGAAGAGCGCGTGCAATTCCTAAGCGTTGCTTCATTCCTAAAGAATACTTTCCTACTAACTTTTTTGTTTCATGCTGCAAGCCTACTATTTCTAATGCTTCTTCGATAGCATTCTTTTTGTGAACCCCAATTATCTTTGCATTAATTAATAGGTTTTCTTTTGCAGTTAAGTTTTCATAAAATCCTGGAACTTCAACTATAGAACCAATTCTGCTTAAAATATCTTTTTGATTTTGGAATAAGTTCTCTCCAAATATTTCAATCGTTCCACTTGTAGGCTTTATAAGACTAAGCAGCATACGAATGGTTGTTGTTTTACCAGCACCGTTGCGGCCTATGAAGCCATAAATCTCCCCTTGTTGAACATTAATATTTAAATTATCTACTGATTTTTGATTGCCATATACTTTAGTAAGGTTAGTCGTTTTTATAATTGTATTTATAGGAGACACCTGCTTTCTATAAGTTCTTACTTACATCATAAAAAGGAAGGCTTAACTGCATATTAATCATTTCTTAACTATTTCTTAAAAGTATTGTGTTTTGGAATAGAAAAGCCAAAAATAGTTCGTTTCCATGGAGTGCTTTCAACCCATATATGCCCACCATTTCTCTCAACGAGCGCTTTAGAAATAGAGAGCCCGAGACCACTACCACCAAACGAGGAGTTTCTTGATTGTTCGCTTCGGTACATTCGCTCAAACACATTTTGTAAATCATGCTTTGGAATACCAGGGCCTTTGTCCCAAATATGAAGTTCATATTCTCTATCGGTTTCTAGTAGTTCGACTCCTACTATTTTTCCATCCTTTCCGTAATAAATGGCATTTTTCATTAAATTACTCATAATCCGCATAAGGCTCAGATGGTCTGCGATAATAGGGCAAGTAGATTCTGGTATGAGAACTTGCAGTTCGATGTTATGTTTTGAGAGCTCAGGTAAAAATTCAATCAAAACTTCTCTAGTAACTTCAGAAAAGTCGAGTTCTTCTTCTTTTAGTGGAAATTCATTAGCGTCTAGCTTCGCCATATTGAATATTTCATCAACTAGGTGCTTTAAGTTATTTGATTTCATATAAAGTATTTTAAGGTATTCTTGTTTTTCTATTTCAGAAACAGCAACCCCATCTTTTAAAGCATCTATATATCCGATGATGGAGGTGAGTGGTGTTCGTATATCGTGGGAGATACTAGACAAAAGTTGTTTTCTGGATTCCTCGGATCTTTTGGCTTCAATCTGAACTTGCTCTAATTTAGCTATTAGCTCGTTTATTGAAAAAACGATATTATGTAATGAGTGGTCATTGCTTGTGAATAATCTCGTTTGTAAGTTTCCTTTTAGTACACGACTTAATTTAGTATCCATTGCCTTGCGATGTTGAATGAATTGTATTCTTGAAAAGAAGAGATAAATTGTAATTAAGATAAGGATTATAAATAAAGACATTTTTAATCTTGGTTCCATTTGTATGTTTAAAATCCCACAAATGATAAGTTGTAATGTAATAAGGGAGAGGGTTTTATCAGTCTTCAAGCTTTTCACCTACAAACTTATAACCAATTCCCCATATAGTCTGAATGAATTTTGGATTGGAAGGGTCGATTTCTATTTTCTTTCTAAGTTTTCGAATATGTACCATAACGGTATTGTCATCTTCTATATAATTATCGTCCCACACATTTTGGAAGAGCTGTGTTTTTGTAAATACTTGTCCTGGATTTGAAGTAAAGAATTTTAATAGTTCCAGTTCTTTTCCGGTTAAGTTAATTTCTTCTTTATTTGTATGAACTGTGTATGTATTTAGATTGAAAGTTAGTCCTTTAAAAGATAAAGTTGTTTTTTGTTGAGCAGTATTGCTACTTCCAAGAACTAAAAAACGCCGCATAAGAGCTTTTACTCGTGCAATTACTTCGTGAATGCTGAAAGGTTTTGTAATGTAATCATCAGCACCAATGCTTAAGCCTAAAATTTTATCAATTTCGTGATCTTTAGCGGTGAGCATTAATATAGGTACGTTAGTTTTATATCTAAGCTTTTTACATACCTCGATTCCATCTATTTTGGGCATCATAAGATCTAATATAACGAGGTTATAGTTATTTTGATTAAATAAATGCAAGGCTTCTTCGCCGTTGATTGCAGTGTCTACCATATATAATTCTCGTTCTAAATATATTTTTAATAAATTTCGGATTTCTTTATCGTCGTCTGCTAAAAGGATACGTATATCTTTCATATTTTCACCTGCTTCTAATAGAGTTTTATTGATAGTACAACAACTCTCTAATTATATACTAGTATTTGTTAAAATAAGGTTGCTAGTTTTGTTGGAGGGAAACGTCCGCACGAGTTAAGTCTAGAGCTCAAATTAACTCGAATATGTTTGGAAGAATAAATTAAAGAGAAGCAGAAAGCGTGCTCCGATAATGAAATCCTATAGAGACGTGTCTAGTTAAAAGAGCATAAAAATATTAACTTGAATATCTTTATAAAAAGATGTTGACGATTATACAAATGAAGTGTAATATAGAA
>NZ_QPEL01000246.1:0-4850 GCF_008368965.1 Bacillus sp. AY2-1
CCTAATTTCATGTAATTCACCTTTGATTTTTTAGAAAATTAGTGAAGATTTAAAATTAGAAGTTATTTATTTTATGTTAATATTTTAAATATTAACATAAAACGGTCGGAGTATTAAGTGTATTTTAGTGGTATTCCTTCATGTTGATAAATGGATGTTTGTGATAATTTTTGTTTTATCTATCTATAATGAATGAAAGGGGGAAGTGCCCGTGAGTGTAGATTTTGATTTTATTATACGAATCGGTGTTGCTGGCTTGTTAGGAGCAATGATTGGTATTGAAAGAGAAATTCGATCGAAAGAAGCTGGATTAAAGACTCATTTCCTCGTAGCGGTAGGAAGTGCGTTAATAATGGTTGTTTCGAAATATGCCTTTTCAGATATTGTGTATGAAGAGCATACGTCTCTAGACCCAAGTCGGATTGCAGCACAAGTCGTTAGTGGAGTTGGTTTTTTAGGTGCAGGCACAATTATTATTCAAAAGCAGGCGGTGAAAGGATTAACGACCGCGGCTGGTTTATGGGCTACTGCCGGCATAGGATTAGCAATTGGAGCGGGAATGTATGTAGTAGGGATTGGAGCGACGATTCTCGTTTTAATTGGTTTAGAAATTGTGAGTCGTATTTTTAAGGTGCAATTTTTATTTCCACAAAATATAACGGTGCAAATGTGTATAAATAAACATGAAGCGGTACAACAAATAGTAGAAACGCTACAAGTGAAAGGCATTCCAATAGTTTCATATGAGGTGGAGGCTTCACAGCAAGGTACAGAAACTGTTTATAAGGTAGGGATGCAACTGAAAAATATATCGTCAGAAGAAAAGAATGAGTTTATTCAGTATATGCAAACATTACCGGAAGTTACGTTTATAAAGTTAAAATCATAGTGTTGAAAACGAGGATAGATGTAGCAGGAATTTTGCTATTATCTATCTTTTTTTGATATAAAACGCACATAAAGTCAAGTGCTAATTTTGCGCAGCAAGGATACATATGTGAACGTTCCCTTATTTTTTCTCAATACAGGACAAAAAGTAAAAATAGTAAAATAATGGAGCGGGACACTAAAAATGTAAGGTAGGGGAGAGTATGAAAGGCTATTCAAAAAAAATGTTAGTAGGGGTAAGTTTTGCTAGTTTAATGTTAGGGAGTTTTCAAGGGGTAAGTTTGGCAGAAGATACTAAGGGAGAGCAAGTTTCTTATCGAAATGTACTCAAAATGGAGCCAGTCGGTGTACAACTACCAGTACAAGAATTAGCTCATTCATCGAAATTGCTCGAAAGCAAGTCTTTTGAGCAAAGGATACAATTTGCTGATTTATCACAAAGACCGCCTGAGGTAAAAAAGGAAAGTAAGCAATTAGCTGTAGCGAAAACTTATACAATTGCTGAATTAAATCAATTAAGCAATCAGCAGTTAGTAGATTTACTTATAACCATTGATTGGGAGCAAATTACGGGGCTATTTCAGTTTAATACAGACAGTCTAGCATTCTATCAAAATGATAGTAGAATGCAGGCGATTATTGATAAATTGAAGCAGCAAGGACAAGCCTATACGAAGGATGATTCAAAAGGGATTGAGACATTAGTAGAGGTATTACGTTCAGGGTTTTATTTAGGATTTTATAATTCGGAACTTAGTAAATTAAATGAACGGAGTTATCATGATAAATGCTTACCTGCATTAAAAGCGATAGCTAACAATTCAAATTTCAAGCTGGGTACATTAGAGCAAAATAGAGTGGTATCATCATACGGAAAGTTAATAGGAAACGCTTCGAGTGATGTGGAAACGATAACATCGGCTGCAAAGATTTTTAAACAATATAATGATAATTTCTCTACATTAGTAGATAATCTTTCAGCTGGAAATGCTATTTACGATATTATGCAAGGTGTTGATTACGACATTCAATCGTATTTGTACGATACGAGGAAAGCACCGAAAGATACAGTATGGTATCAGAAAATAGATAGTTATATTAATGAACTAAGTCGTTTTGCATTAATGGGAACGATTACCGCAAAAAACGGTTGGCTTATTAATAATGGCATTTATTATACAGGTAGGCTCGGTTCGTTCCATAGTACAGGAACGAAAGGATTACAAGTTGTAACAGATGCGATGAAAATTTATCCGTATTTAGGGGAGCAATATTTCGTAGCTGCTGAGCAAATCGCGACGAATTATGACGGAAAAGATGCAAATGGTAAAGTGGTGAATTTAGATCAAATAAGAGAAGATGGAAAGAAAAAATATTTGCCAAAAACGTATACGTTTGATGATGGGGCAATTGTTTTAAAAGCTGGAGATAAAGTGACAGAAGAAAAAGTAAAACGTTTATATTGGGCGGCAAAAGAAGTGAAGGCACAATTCCATCGTACGGTTGAAAGTGATCAACCTTTAGAAAAAGGAAATCCTGATGATGTATTAACGATGGTTATTTATAATAGCCCAGCAGAATATCAGTTTAATCGTCAATTGTACGGATATGAAACGAATAACGGTGGTCTTTATATAGAAGGAACAGGTACGTTCTTTACTTATGAGCGTACGCCAGAAGAAAGTATTTATAGTTTAGAAGAATTATTCCGACATGAGTTCACGCATTATTTACAAGGTAGATATGAAGTACCAGGGTTATGGGGTCAAGGGAAAATATATGAAAATGAAAGATTATCTTGGTTTGAAGAAGGGAATGCTGAATTTTTTGCAGGGGCAACGAGAACGGATAATGTTGTACCGAGAAAGAGTATTATAGGAGGATTATCTTCAAACCCAGCAGAGCGTTATACGGCAGAGCGAACGTTAAATGCAAAGTATGGAACATGGGATTTCTATAATTATTCCTTTGCTTTACAATCGTATATGTACAATAAGAGATATGATATGTTTGATAAAATACATGATCTTATTAGGAAAAATGATGTAACAGCATATGATGCATATCGCTCTACATTAAGTAAAGATGCGAATTTAAATAAAGAATATCAAGATTATATGCAAATGCTAGTTGATAATCGTGAGAAATATAACGTACCATTAGTATCAGACGATTATTTAGCAAATCATGCACCGAAACCAGTTTCAGATATTGCGGCAGAAATAACGGCGGAAGCAAAATTGAAAAATGTATCAGTGAAGAAAAATAAATCACAGTTCTTTAATACATTCACACTACAAGGAACATATACAGGAACTGCAGCAAAAGGAGAATATGAAGATTGGAAAATAATTACAATAAACGTTAATGATACGTTAAAACGTTTAAGCGCAAAAGAATGGACAGGCTATAAAACGGTAACAGCATACTTCGTAAATTATCGCGTGAATGCATCAGGACAATTTGAATATGATGTTGTGTTCCACGGTATTAATACAGAAGAAGGTGCAGAGAATAAAGCGCCAGTTGCGGTTATAAACGGTCCGTATAGTGGAAATGTGAATGAAGCAATTTCATTTAAAAGCGACGCATCAAAAGATGAAGACGGGAAAATTACTTCATATAAATGGGAGTTTGGAGACGGTACTGTAAGTAATGAGCAAAATCCAACTCACGTATATACAAAAGAAGGAGCGTATACAGCGAAATTAACAGTAACAGACGATAAAGGAGCAACTAATACTGCTACAGCGACTGTAACTGTTCAAAAGAAAGAAGATAACAGTTTAGAAAAAGAACCGAATAACTCATTCCAAACAGCAAACAAACTGCAGTTAAATCAAGTTTTACGTGCTAGTTTAGGAAATGGAGATACAAGTGATTTCTTTGAAATTAATGTGGAGACTGCTAAAAATCTTCAAATTAACGTAACGAATGAAAATAATATCGGAATGAACTGGGTACTTTATTCTGAAGCAGATTTAAATAATTATGTTACGTATGCTCAGCAACAAGGGAATAAACTAGTAGGTAGTTACTACACGTATCCAGGGAAGTATTATTTACATGTGTATCAGTATGGTGGTGGAACAGGGAATTATACGGTGGAAGTGAAGTAGTAAAAGGGGAGTTGTCTTTTTCAATGAACGGCACAAGGTCTGTACTTTAATGAAAAAACAACTGTAGGAAATGTCCCTAACGATAATAACAAATTAAGTGTCGAGAGATGCTATATTTACATTAAACAAATCTAATTAGTAAAAGAGATAAACTATTATTTCATCCAGATGTAAGAAAAGTTATAAATATTAAGTGCGTTTACTGTAATTAAACTAAAGGATCAGAGTGTATCTGTAACAATAGATAAGCTCTGACCCTTATTATTTTATAAATTTAAGATAATTAATAAGTAAGCTAGCTAGCGGGATTCTTAAAATTCATTTATATAATTAACTAAACAGAAAATTTTTATCACATTAGCAAGGGATACTAATAGAAAAGCGTGTCCCTTTACCTAATTCACTCTCTATCTCTATATCTCCGTTTAATTCTCTAATAATACTATAAGCAATCATAGTACCAAGCCCAGTTCCTTTTTCTGTTGTTGAATAGAATGGCAAAGCAATTCGTTTTATTTGTTGAGATGACATCCCAATTCCTGAATCAATAATATCAATTATGATATTTCCTTTTACTTTTTGTATATTTATTTGTAATAATCCACCATTTTTCATAGCCTCAATTCCGTTTTGGATGATGTTGTTTAGACAGAGTTTGAATTTTTCGGGGTCCCCATTTATATAAAAGGAATCTGTACTATTTTGTTTGATTTCAACTTTGTATGATAGAGCGAGTGGTGAAATAGTATCTTTCACCTGATTTAAAATGTGATTAATATCTATTTTCTCTTTTAGGGTGTTCTGTGGTTTGGTTAAAGATAAATAGTTATTAATAGTAGATTG
>NZ_QPEL01000247.1:0-1118 GCF_008368965.1 Bacillus sp. AY2-1
GTACTATTTTGTTTGATTTCAACTTTGTATGATAGAGCGAGTGGTGAAATAGTATCTTTCACCTGATTTAAAATGTGATTAATATCTATTTTCTCTTTTAGGGTGTTCTGTGGTTTGGTTAAAGATAAATAGTTATTAATAGTAGATTGTATTTGCTGCATTTCAATTAACATGATTTCTAAGTATTGATCCTGAGATAGCTTAGAGGCATGTTTTTCATTTAATAATTGAGTGAATCCATGTACCGTGGTTAGTGGATTGTGGATTTCGTGTGCAATTGACGCCGCTAGTTCGCTAGCTATATAAAATTTTTCAGCCCGTTGCAGTTTTTCTTCCATTTTATATTTCTCAATCATTCCCTCTATTAAATAAACTGATAATAATACTGTGAAAATATTAATGACTATATAATTTAATAAAAATTCTATGAGAGTAGAGTCTATTTTCCCTCCTGTATTTATTTGAGTTACAATACCGCAAATAGAAAGTGAAGTTGTACATACTAAAATAAGGAGTAAGCTTAATAATACTTTTTTTTCTTTAATATACATAGGTAATAGGTAACGAAAGAGCATTGTTATACCAAAAATAATAGTGAAGATAATAAATGATGGAAGAACGCCATTTCCGCCTAAGTAAAACCGATAAGAAAGATATAAAATTCCTATAAAAATAATGTTTTTTGTATTTCCATATAGAAAAACTAAGATAATAGGAATAAAACGTAAATCATAAATAAATCCCACATGTAAATGAAAAGGAAAAGTCATACAAAAAATAATAGCAATGGAGGAAAGGATAGAAAATAACATATTATTACATGTTGTTTTTTCTTTAAACTCTAGCCAAAATACGTGATAGCTAAGGATACAAATTATTATAATAAAGGTATTTAATAAAAGAGTAGAAATTCCCATAGTTTTGCATCTCCGATAGTTTGTAAGTAGAATTATGTATGAGTTGGACATAGATGTTTAGTATTAGTAGACTTTTTATCTAAAAAAGGAAGGGTACTTGAAAAACATGCTGTTATATTACTCGTATTAAAATTGATAAGGAAAATAGAAAAAATCTATTTAAATTTATGTACATATGAAATTATCAACTAACTTTTGTAT
>NZ_QPEL01000248.1:0-1225 GCF_008368965.1 Bacillus sp. AY2-1
GAATTAACGCTAAAATATTTTATTTTTATTATATATAGATATATAATAAAAATAAAAAGTTAGGTGAATAAATTGAATGAAATATTAAAACAAATTTCTAATTTTTTAGGTTTAGAAAATAATTCGTTAGAAGCGTTTATTTTGTTTATTGTGTTTTTTATTGCAGCTTGGTTAATTAAAGAGTTTAAAGATATTTACAGTAAAGAAAGAGAAACTTTATCATTAAAACAAATAGAAATGAAAGAAAAATTATCAAGCGTGAAATTATCTATAAAGTTATATAGAAGACAAGAAATAGAGATGAAAGATTTATTAGAGTCTATCTTTAAAATTAATGCATATTTAAATCGTAATAAATATAAAGAACTAAAAAATATTTTAGAGGATATAGATAAAGTTGATTTTGCAAATAGAGTTTAGAAATTGAATGTTTTCGAGTGTTGAATGCTGGAGAATTGTTATATAGAACAATGAGAGGGAATAAGGCTTCTTTAATTAAGTTTTTAATATAGTATAAGAATTCATAATTTATAACTCGAATTGTATTGACCCAATTAGGATAGAAGAAATTTAGTTTAATATGAAAATAAAAAGGTAATTAATGTAAAGTAAAAATTAGTTAGACTGGAAACGAAAATCTAATTGATACAATAATTTTCAGTCTAACTAATTTTTCCTCTTGCACAGTGAATAAATTATATTTCAAAAGGGGGCAACATTTACTGTTGCTCCCTTTTAATATGTAGATTTAATTGTTAAACGAGAATATGGTGAAGTAATTTTGCAGTTTATTTCTTGGCTGCGTTAGCTTATATTTATCTATGTATAAAAAAGCGCTGTATACAGCACTTTTTAAAAGGTGCATGAATAGTATAATGAAGATTTTTACATTATTAAAGACATAACTATGCATGGCCTAATATTGATTCTTATTTGGTTAATTGTCATAAGGATCTATACGATTATTTATTTTTATTATTATTAATTTTTTCAGTGTATAGAACTTGCTCTTTGTAGTGTTTCTTAATTGGAAAGTTATGTGTACCTGTGCCGTTCTTGAATTTTTTATCAATGGGGTTCTTTAGAGGAACTGTTGTGGTTTCAGTAAATTCATATGGGTAATTTATTTTAGATTTATCTTCAAACATGAAAATGCCTCCTTTTAGGATTTCCTAAATTCTTTACTATAACATGATATGCATATAGATTTTTTTTGGACTAGTTA
>NZ_QPEL01000249.1:0-535 GCF_008368965.1 Bacillus sp. AY2-1
TTTCTAACAGCCCTCCTGTAAAAAACATAGATAACTGAATAAGAGATCCGTAAACGGAATAATGGAATGAAAAAACTTTACCCATCATATTTTCGTGTGTGTAAGTTTGAAGTAATGTCGTATCAAGTGGAACGAGGATTCCTCCTGCTATGCGCATACAGAATAAAGTAACGATACCGATAATAAGTTGATCGGATAGAATGAATCCGAGAAAGAAAATTCCTTGTAATAATTAGGCTCAACCGAATACTTTTTTCATTTTTTCTTTATTATGAGACATATAAAGATTAACGAGAAGGCTTCCAATCATAAGCCCAATGCCTTGAACTGTATATAAAATTCCAATGTTAGTGTGGAAAATTCTCTCGGCATAGATCGTTAGGAGTAGCTGATAAGCGCCTCCAATAATGCCCCATGAAATGCCGACAAGAATTAATGTTAAAATAATTTTTGTTTGTAATATGTATGTATAACGATCTTTTATATCAGTGAAAAATGTTTCTTATTCCATATTAAACGATATTTTGTTAGTTGA
>NZ_QPEL01000025.1:0-12084 GCF_008368965.1 Bacillus sp. AY2-1
TGCTATCTTTTTTATTTTTTTGTATGACAAATCATTTATTTCTTTTCGTTCTATCTGTCAAATTTATTTCCTGTTCACGTTTACCATATAACTGATTAATTTCATTTGCTACTGCATCTAAATATGAATCGGAAAAAATAGGCTTCTTTTCTTTAGACATATGGGTCTCCTTTGTGGATTTTTTAGTATTCATTATGTATATTTCTCAGGGGATTATGCGCAATCATTTTAATTTTTTTCTTATTAAAAATTTTTGTTTACTTTTTGAAAATAAAGGAGTATTATAATCCACAGTTTCAATTTTCTAAATCGCTGAAACCGCATGGTACGGGGGACCCGTTTTTACGGATTAGTACATAATCCGATGGGGTGAATCCTTGAAAAAGGTAGGGCTACTCATAGGCCCGAATCCGACAGCTAACCTCGTAAGCGTTATATTGAGAAGGAAGGTGGAGCTTGTGCGACAAAAAAAATAATGTCTACAAGTCTATTTCGCTATGGCTTGTAGACATTTTTTGTTTTCTGAAGAAATAGTTTACTGGCTGTAACAAGCAGAAAAGTTCGTACAAAATTATTGGAGAGTGGACAGCATTGGTTTCATCTATTAAAAGATTTTTAATTGGAAGACCGTTAAAATCAACGGAGCTTGGAGAACAAAAGCTTAATAAAACGAAAGCTTTAGCTATTTTATCTTCTGACGCATTGTCATCAGTTGCTTACGGTCCAGAGCAAATTTTAATTGCTTTAGCAGGTGTTGGAGCGATCGCCTATTGGTATTCCATTCCGATCGCTGTTGGGGTATTAGTATTATTGACAGCCCTTATTTTATCTTATCGTCAAATTATTTTTGCTTATCCGCATGGCGGGGGAGCGTATGTTGTATCAAAAGAAAATTTAGGGATGAATCCAGGCTTAATTGCTGGAGGATCTTTATTAGTTGACTATATTTTAACTGTTGCGGTAAGTGTGTCCGCGGGTACAGATGCAATTACTTCTGCGTTTCCTAGCTTACATGCACATAACGTAATTATTGCGGTTATATTTGTTATATTAATTACGATATTAAATTTAAGAGGAGTAACGGAATCAGCTTCCGTGCTAGCATATCCTGTTTATTTATTCGTTTTAGCACTATTTATATTAATTGGTGTGGGCATATATAATATTTTAACTGGTCATGTTTCACCTACTTTACATGCGCCGATTGGAACACCAGTTGCAGGAATTAGTTTATTTTTATTACTAAGAGCATTTGCATCAGGTAGTTCTGCTTTAACAGGTGTTGAAGCAATTTCAAATGCAATTCCGAACTTTAAAGATCCTGCGCCAAACAATGCTGCAAAAACATTGCTTGCAATGGGTGCATTACTTGCTGTGTTATTTTCAGGAATTGTATTTTTAGCTTATTATTACGGAGTGACTCCGAGTAAAGAAGTAACAGTTGTTTCTCAAATTGCTGAACAAACATTTGGACGTAATTTCATGTACTATTTCATACAAGGTACAACAGCTTTAATATTAATTCTCGCTGCTAATACAGGCTATTCTGCATTTCCTTTATTAGCGGTTAACCTTGCAAAAGATAAATTCATACCGAGAATGTTTACGATTAGAGGAGACCGTTTAGGTTACTCAAACGGTATTATTATACTTGGAGTTGCTTCGATTATTTTAATTGTAGCTTTCCAAGGACAAACAGAACATTTAATTCCACTATATGCAGTAGGTGTATTTATTCCATTTACACTTTCTCAAACAGGGATGGTATTAAAATGGCTTCGGGAAAAACCTGAAGGATGGGCTTTAAGATTAACGGTTAATTTAATTGGTGCAGTTATTAGTTTTATCGTAATGAGCATGTTCTTTTTAACTAAATTTGCACAAGTTTGGTCGATACTTATTTTCTTACCTGCAATCATATTCTTATTCCACAGAATTAAGAAGCACTATGATGCGGTAGGTGATCAGTTAAGTTTAAAAACTTGTGAACCACTTGTTCCGATTAAGGGAAATGTAATCGTCGTTCCGGTAGCTGGTATGACTCACGTAGTAGAAAATTCATTGAACTATGCTAAGGCTCTTTCGGCAGATCAAGTTATTGCTGTATATGTTGCTTTTGACAGGGAAGAGGAAAAGAAATTTGAAGAGAAATGGAAAAAGTGGCAACCTGAAGTTAGGCTTGTTACATTACATTCTCATTATAGAAGTATTATCCAGCCGCTAACGAAGTTCATCGATACAGTGCAATATAAGGCAAGTGAATCGAATTACCGCGTTACGGTCGTTATACCACAGTTCATTCCAAAAAAAGGTTGGCATAACATTCTTCATAATCAATCCAGTTTACTCATACGTGCGTATTTACTTTATAAAAGAAATGTTGTTATTACGACAGTTCCATATCATTTGAAAAAATAAGAAGATTTTTTTAGGATAGCTTCGTGAAAATGAAGCTATCCTTTTTGTGTATATGCTATGCATAATTGCATATGGGCTCGAAAATTATATTTATATAATTTTATCAGTTATTTTCAAGTAGTGTTTTCTGTTGTGATATGTAGATATTTCAATCTATAAAGTGAATCGGATTATATTTTGAAATAAGGACACGAAAGCTTGAAAATAAAGGGAATGAAAATACTTCTTTACGTTATATAAACAGCTGTGTTTAAATGACCTTACAGTACAAAACATATATGAAAACAAAACGAAATTTCATATTTACGTATGTTGTTTAGTTTAAAATGAATAATATTTTTATGTAATATATTCACTGTGTGAATGTGGGGATTTCGATGAAATAGAAAATTTATACAATATTATTCATACTAAACACATATGAAAAATAATAAAATGTTTTGTGATGATAAGTAAGTACTGTAGCAATACGAGAGAGGTGGTTCGTACATGGATCGCGGTGAGAACGTTCTCTATTTTAACCATCTCAAATTATAGGTAAGAAAATAGAATAATAAAATGCGATAGTAATAGTTGCTAATACATAGGAGGAGTTAAAGTGAAAAAGACTTTAATTACAGGGTTATTGGTTACAGCAGTATCTACGAGTTGCTTCATTCCTGTAAGCGCTTACGCTAAGGAGGGGCAAACGGAAGTGAAAACAGTATATGCACAAAATGTAATTGCTCCAAATACATTATCCAATTCAATTAGAATGTTAGGATCACAATCACCGCTTATTCAAGCATACGGATTAATTATTTTACAACAGCCAGATATTAAGGTAAATGCGATGAGTAGCTTAACGAATCATCAAAAGTTTGCAAAGGCGAATGTACGAGAATGGATTGATGAATATAATCCGAAGCTAATTGACTTAAATCAAGAGATGATGAGATACAGCACTAGATTTAATAGCTATTATAGTAAGCTCTATGAATTAGCAGGAAACGTAAATGAAGATCAGCAAGCAAAAGCAGATTTTATGAGTGCATATGGAAAATTACAATTGCAAGTACAAAGCATCCAAGAGAGTATGGAGCAAGATTTATTAGAGTTAAATCGATTTAAAACAGTATTAGACAAAGATAGTAACAACTTATCAATTAAAGCCGATGAAGCAATAAAAACACTGCAAGGATCAAGTGGAGATATTGTGAAATTAAGAGAAGATATTAAAAGAATTCAAGGTGAAATTCAAGCTGAATTAACTACTATTTTGAATAGACCTCAAGAAATCATTAAAGGTTCTATTAATATTGGTAAACAAGTATTTACAATCACAAATCAAACTGCACAAACGAAAACAATCGATTTTGTTTCTATCGGTACTTTAAGTAATGAAATTGTAAATGCTGCAGATAGTCAAACGAGGGAAGCAGCTCTTCGCATTCAACAAAAGCAAAAGGAGTTATTGCCACTTATTCAAAAGTTATCACAAACTGAAGCAGAGGCGACTCAAATTACATTCGTTGAAGATCAAGTAAATAGCTTTACAGAATTAATTGATCGTCAAATTACAACTTTAGAAACGTTATTAACGGATTGGAAAGTTTTAAATAATAATATGATTCAAATTCAAACAAATGTCGAAGAAGGCACGTATACAGACAGTAGTTTACTTCAAAAACATTTCAATCAAATTAAAAAAGTAAGTGATGAAATGAATAAGCAAACAAATCAATTTGAAGATTACGTTACAAACGTTGAAGTACATTAAACAGAAAAATAATTAGCGATATAGGGAGAGAAGAAAAATGACAAAAAAACCTTATAAAGTAATGGCTCTATCAGCACTTATGGCAGTATTTGCAGCAGGAAATATTATGCCGGCTCATACGTATGCAGCTGAAAGTACAGTGAAACAAGCTCCAGTTCATGCGGTAGCAAAAGCTTATAATGACTATGAAGAATATTCATTAGGACCAGAAGGCCTAAAAGATGCAATGGAAAGAACAGGTTCAAATGCTTTAGTAATGGATCTGTACGCTTTAACAATTATTAAACAAGGTAATGTTAACTTTGGAAATGTATCGTCTGTTGATGCGGCTTTAAAAGGGAAAGTAATTCAGCACCAAGATACAGCTAGAGGAAATGCGAAGCAATGGTTAGATGTATTAAAACCACAGCTTATTTCAACGAATCAAAATATCATTAACTACAATACGAAATTCCAAAACTATTATGATACTTTAGTTGCTGCAGTTGATGCAAAGGATAAAGCGACTCTTACGAAAGGCTTAACTAGATTATCAAGTAGTATTAATGAAAATAAAGCACAAGTGGATCAGTTAGTAGAAGACTTGAAGAAATTCCGAAATAAAATGACTTCGGATACGCAAAACTTCAAGGGTGATGCAAATCAAATTACATCTATATTAGCTAGTCAAGATGCAGGAATTCCGCTATTACAAAATCAAATTACAACGTACAATGAAGCAATTAGTAAATATAATGCAATTATTATCGGTTCATCTGTTGCGACAGCTCTAGGACCAATTGCAATTATCGGTGGTGCAGTAGTTATTGCTACGGGCGCAGGAACACCGCTAGGAGTAGCATTAATTGCAGGTGGTGCAGCAGCTGTAGGCGGTGGTACAGCTGGAATCGTATTAGCGAAGAAAGAGCTTGATAATGCACAAGCAGAAATTCAAAAGATAACAGGACAAGTTACAACTGCGCAATTAGAAGTAGCTGGATTAACGAACATTAAAACACAAACAGAGTATTTAACAAATACAATTGATACTGCAATTACAGCGTTACAAAATATTTCAAACCAATGGTACACAATGGGATCAAAATATAATTCTTTACTTCAAAATGTGGATTCAATTAGTCCAAACGACCTTGTTTTCATTAAAGAAGATTTAAACATTGCGAAAGATAGCTGGAAAAATATTAAAGACTATGCAGAAAAGATTTATGCTGAAGATATTAAAGTAGTAGATACGAAAAAAGCATAATTGAATACGAATCGTTAGAGCGTTAAGTGTTGATGAATGATTTGAAGCTCCTGTTCAGTTGTGAGCAGGAGCTTTTTATACTCTTATAAAGAAAATAGGTGAAAAGTATGCAGAAAAGATTTTATAAAAAATGTCTTTTAGCGGTAATGATTGCTGGGGTGGCAACGAGTAACGTATCTCCTTTACATCCTTTTGCAGCAGAACAAAATGTAAAGGTACTACAAGAAAATGTGAAAAACTATTCTCTTGGACCAGCTGGATTCCAAGATGTA
Source organism: Bacillus sp. AY2-1 (assembly GCF_008368965.1). Taxonomy (NCBI): domain Bacteria; kingdom Bacillati; phylum Bacillota; class Bacilli; order Caryophanales; family Bacillaceae; genus Bacillus; species Bacillus sp. AY2-1. Next base: position 5,696 of record NZ_QPEL01000025.1, read on the forward strand.
ATGGCACAAACGACATCGAGTATATTTGCAATGGATTCATATGCAAAATTAATTCAAAATCAACAAGAGACGGATTTAAGTAAAATAAGTTCGATTAATAGTGAATTTAAAGGGAATATGATTCAGCATCAAAGAGATGCAAAAATTAATGCAGCATATTGGTTAAATAATATGAAGCCTCAAATTATGAAAACGGATCAAAATATTATAAATTACAATAATACTTTTCAATCGTATTATAACGACATGTTAATAGCGATTGACCAAAAGGATAGCGGAAAATTAAAAGCGGATTTAGAAAAGTTGTATGCGGATATTGTAAAGAATCAAAATGAGGTAGATGGATTATTAGGAAATTTGAAAGCTTTTCGCGATAGAATGGCGAAAGATACAAATAGTTTCAAAGAGGATACAAATCAGTTAACAGCGATATTGGCAAGTACGAATGCTGGTATTCCAGCTCTAGAGCAACAAATAAATACATATAACGATTCGATTAAAAAGAGTAATGATATGGTCATTGCTGGTGGCGTACTTTGCGTAGCGCTAATAACATGTCTTGCTGGCGGGCCGATGATTGCGGTTGCAAAAAAAGATATCGCAAATGCAGAAAGAGAGATAGCTAATTTAAAAGATAGAATTTCAGGAGCACAAGCAGAAATCGTAATTTTGACTGATGTAAAAAATAAAACAACAAACATGACGGAAACAATTGATGCAGCAATTACAGCACTACAAAACATATCAAACCAATGGTATACAGTAGGTGCAAAATATAATAATTTACTACAAAACGTAAAAGGAATTAGTCCGGAAGAGTTTACGTTTATAAAAGAAGATTTACATACAGCGAAAGATAGCTGGAAAGATGTAAAGGATTATACAGAAAAATTACATGAAGGTGTGGCAAAGTAAACAGTGGGCTAGTTCCGCTGTTTATTTTTATTCCGTTTTTTTGTGAGAGTTGAACTTGTAATTTTATATATAAGTTTTCATGTGTTTTATCCATGTGTGTATAAAAAATCTTTTTGTTATCGCTCCCTTTGATAGAATCCATTTTCACATAGGTTTTTTAACGAATTTTTTAAAAATTAAATTTTACGGCTTGATAATTCGTTTAAAATGATTTAATCTTATGTCAAATGATATATTTATCTATCAAAAATGCTTTTGTAAAGATAAAGGAGTGATTGAGAATGTTAAACGCCCCATTGATGGTAAGCCTTTAGGTGCAACCACATTGAAAAGATTGGGAAGAAATGAGTGAGCTTTCACAATAAAGAACTCTATAACTTTATGTAGTGTTTGATGCCCTTTGATTAGATTTTTTTTAAAAACAAACCAATATTAATTGAATCAAAGTTTAGAAATTAAATATATGAGTAGTAGAAAATAGCCATTAGTTGTTATCATGTCTTGATGAAAAACATAAAAAATAGGCAAGAAAAATTCTGAGAAAACCTGTTCAGAAAGTATGGTATGAAAGCAAGTTAGTGATGGGAATTCAAAACCAATTTGATAAAAGTGAGGTAAATAATATGACTTTTGAAGAAAAATTACAAGCATATGCAGAACTTACGGTGAAAATCGGTGTGAATATTCAACCAGGGCAATACTTATTAGTCAATACATCAGTGGATGCATTGGATTTCGCCCGTATAGTTGTGAAAGAGGCTTATAAGGCTGGGGCAGGGCGTGTTCATGTTAATTTCTCGGATGAAGAAATGGAACGTGCTTACTTTGATTATGCCTCAGATGAAGAATTTAATCGCTTCCCAGAGTGGATAGTCAAAATGAATGATGAGCTGATCGAATGTAAAGGAGCATTATTAATGATAGATGCTACAGATCCTGATAAATTTACAGGTATTTCATCTAATCGTCTAGCTACCTATCAAAAGGTAGCAGGAGCTGCTCTGAGCAACAATCGCAACGCCGTAATGAAGGATTCAGTAGCTTGGTCTATGGTAGCAGTTCCTTCACCAAAGTGGGCATCGAAGGTGTTCCCGGATTTAGCAGCTGAGGATCAAGTACCAGCATTATGGGAGGCTATTTTTAAAGCTGTTCGTATTGGTGAAGGCAGTGCTATTGAAAAATGGCGTGAACATGTAAAAAATTTAGAATCTCGTGCGGTCCTACTGAACAATAAAAAATATATAAAGCTTCACTATACAGCGCCAGGTACTGATTTAACAATTGCATTAGCACCACAGCATAAATGGATTACTGGAGGTGGTAAAACTCCTGATGATACTATCTTTATGGCTAATATGCCGACCGAAGAGGTTTATACGTTACCGATGAAACAAGGTGTAAATGGCTATGTAAGCAATACAAAACCATTAGTTTATCAAGGGAATATTATCGACGGCTTTAAACTGACATTTGAAGAAGGAAAAATTGTTAAAGCTGAAGCACAGGTAGGACATGATTTATTACAGGAGCTTATTAATGTGGATGAAGGCTCGTGCTATTTAGGTGAGATAGCACTTGTACCAAATGAATCACCAATTTCAGCATCGGGAATTTTATATTTTAATACATTGTTTGATGAAAATGCATCGAACCATTTAGCGATTGGTAAAGCTTATCCAACTTGCTTAGAGGATGGAAGAGATTTAGAAAACGATCAGCTTGAAACGTTAGGTGCAAATATTTCAGTAACACATGAGGATTTTATGATTGGCAGCAGTGAGATGGACATCGACGGTATTCTACCAGATGGAACTGTAGAACCAATTTTCCGTAAAGGTAGCTGGGCATTTTAAGTTTTTAATTTGAAGAAAGGAGTAGAGTGGATGAAACGGTTACTAAGCATAATTGGTGCAACTATATAGGGGGTTCATCTGCTTTTGCTTAGGCTGAAAACTACCTCTTTAATTAGAAGTAAAATACATTCAAAGGAGATAGGCCAATGAATTTCTGGGAAGTTGTTTTGATAGTAGTGAATTTTAGTCTATTGAGTTGGATACTGTTAATAGGCAGAGAAACGAAAAAGTGGTCTAAATTAGCTACTTTGATTGCCGTTGTAATGGTTACAGTTCAGTTATTGGCAGAAGGTTTTAGGTGGCAGATGATTCCGGCATATGTATCCCCAGTTATCTTAATTTTATGCTATTTATTAACTGGGCGGAAAAAGGGCTGTAGAAGTTGGGGTATATTCATAGTTAAGACCTCGTTGCTATGTATCTATTTGTCTGTAGCAGTGGCGCTACCCTTACTTATGCCAGTATTTTCATTTGAAGAACCAACCGGCCCACATAGGATCGGTACGAAGGTATATCATTGGATTGATCATCAGAGAAATGAACCATATTCGAAAAATCCAACCGATCGGCGCGAACTGATGGTGCAAATTTGGTATCCTACAGCTGAAAAAAGTAAGGGGGATCCAGAACCTTATATTCGTAACATAAATGAGCTTTCCAAGGGATTGGAAAAAACATTGTCCATTCCTGCATTTGCATTCAGCCACATGGAATTGGTAAAATCTCATTCGTTTATGGATTTACAACTCTCAGATTCAGAGAATCATTATCCCATATTACTTTTCTCTCATGGTTTTAATGGTTTTCGTAATCAAAACACGTTTCAAGTTGAGGAGTTGGCTAGTCAAGGATATATTGTTCTAAGTATCGATCATACCTTTGATGCTGCAGCTACCGTCTTTCCAGATGGTCGAACTGCTTACGTACAGCCCATCAATTTAACTGATGAAGGGGATAGCCACATAAAATTATGGGAGGAAGATGTCAGCTTTGTCCTTAATCAGATAGAGAAACTTAATCAAAACGATGAGACCGGCTTCTTTACAGGAAGAATGGATACTTCGCGAATTGGAATGTTTGGTCACTCTTACGGTGGAGCTACCGCAGCACAAATACTTGCAAAAGATTCTCGTGTCAAAGCAGCTATCAATATGGATGGTACATTGTATGGAGAAATCTTTCCTGAAAGTGGAATTGGAAAACCATTTCTACTCATGAGTGCAGAAGAGCCTGATGAAGCAGATCCCTATGAAGTGAGGGAGCGATATGGACGTGGGTTAGCTGGTGGTGGTATGTCAATGGTCATACCTCATACGGATCATACAAGCCTCACTGATTTACATTTGTTCTCCCCTCTGTTGCAGAGCCCAGGTGAAAATCCAAAGGAAGTTCATCGTATTATCAACGAATTCAGCCTGGCATTTTTTGACCAGTATGTAAAACAGAAGGATGACGGCTCAACCCTTAAAAGGCTGATGACCAAATACCCGGAAGTGAATTTTAAAGTAAACCGATAACTTTATGCAGAAAGAAGCTTCATTATAAAACATTCAGTAATTAAATGAAGTGCAACCGGATTTAATAAAAGTAGAAAAATTACTATAAGTATTAATGCGTCATGAAAAATAGTTTAAAAAACCTAGATAAGGTAATCAATTTCTCTACTAAGAAAGCGATTCGAACCATTTCCTTTGGTTCTTGTATTTATTACATTAAATAATTTAATTTCTTCATCGTTATCTAAATAATGAAATGCTAAAAATGAAACATTCAAAGTACTATCAGTTTCAGTAATATAATTCTTTTTGAAAAGCTACATTCAGCATCTGGACACTTTATTTGAGATTGTTTATTATAATATCAAATGATATATTTTTCTATCAAAAATGACGAATTTATACAGAAAAAGGGAGAGATTGACGATGAAGAAAGACTTGTCAGCGTTGAAGGAAGCGAGATTTAATGCAATTCTTGATTCGGCTACTATATTGCTTGTTGAAAATCCTACTGCTTCGATGAATGAAATTGCGGAATATGCGGGAATTGGAATTGCTACACTCCATCGCTACGTCGAAAGCAGGGAGAAATTGATGCTGTTCTTAGGCCATCGGGCTATACAACTGGTAAGTGATACTGTAAACCAGATTCCACTGGATGAGGAAAGAAGCGAAAACTATATCCCGGAACTCATTGAAGCGTTAATCCCTTTAGGTGACAAAATCTATTTTCTAGGTCATGATGCATCTGTATTTAACAACAAAGAATTAGGTAAAGCAGAAGAGAAGCTGAGGGAACCCTTACGACGCGTTATTGAGCTGTTACAACAAAGAGGTTATTTTCAGCAAACGGTTAGCAGCGAATGGATTTTGAATACGCTTTATGCTCTGCTTTTCCATACTTGGGAACAGGTACATGAAGGAAATGTGGCTAAAAAATCTGCTGCAGAGCTTGTTTTAAATACATTTTATTATGGTTTTAAAGCTAAGGATGATTTGAGAGGTAAGTGAACTGATTCAAATCCATGATAATTAATATCAATAATACAGAAAGCGAAAAGGAGGACTGGGAAATGAATCAAATCTCTATTGTAAAGGCTGTTCATCAATCCATGGTCGGCGCCCAGTTAAATGTAATGGCATTGGAATACATGGCGTTTCCACTTGCAGGATCTGAGGAGAAGAACACAGTCGAAGGGACATTTTGTAAGCTCTGGCGGCAGGAGAACAACCGTTTTAGTCATCAATACGCTTATGAAGCTCAAATGGACGGGAAAACTTTAGGGATGATTACTTGCTATCCCATACCCGTTTTAAACCGTCTTGCCTGGTCCACTTTTAAACAGCTGCTTTCATTCCGAAAGCTGGGTTTTGTTATTTATAACATTTTGAATATCAAAATGCTTTATTCCATGTTTACCTTGAAGGAGGGAGAAGATGACGAGTTTCACATCGGAACAATTGCCTTATTGCCCGAAAGTCGAGGACTAGGGATAGGTACCAGACTACTTAAGTTTGCCGAGGAACAAGCTTCCCTGCAAGGCTTTGCCAAATGCTCTCTGACGGTAAAGAAAGAGAATCAACTTGCCATTAAATTGTATCAGAGGATAGGCTACCAGATTACAGGCGAAATTAATAAACCAAAGTTATCGTTGTACAGAATGGTCAAAAACGTAGAATCTTACAACCGTTTATAAAAAATTTGTACCGTATCAGGGTACCGCCACATACCTATCAACCGAAATATTCTGAATTATCAACAAAATAAAAATGAACTTTTTGTTACAAGTTAATACAAAATTTCGTTCTAGAGGCACTAAAAAATTTTAGCTTGATAGTGATGGGATGGGGCCTCTATATAAAAAAACACAGTTTACACTCAAACTGTGTTTTTCGACGTACAATGATTTATCAACATCTCTTATTATTCTTTAAAATCTGCAACAGAACCAGGATTTCCCCTCAAAGTATAAATTCCAAGGGGAACCGTTTTTTTTATTTACTTATATACGTACAGCTGTACCACTGACAGCAACCATTAACATTCCATCACGAACAACTTCGTAATCTACGTCAATACCAACGATAGCGTTCGCACCTTTTTCTTTTGCAAGTTCTTTCATTT
>NZ_QPEL01000250.1:0-3669 GCF_008368965.1 Bacillus sp. AY2-1
GAGTCTTACTGCCCGGCAAATAGCGGGATAAAATCATTTCTTTAATCTATAATAAGAAGGACATAAAAAAACAAAAAGTTACAAAAATTTTCAAATTAAAACTTTTATAACTTTTTGTTTTGATTCAAATATAATTTCAATTAAGGTATCTCATCGTTTTAAACTTGACGCTCCATAATCTTGTATAGTTACATTTATATGATATTTAATCGGTACTTTACTAAATGTTTGATCCCAATCTTTTTTGACTTTCTCCCATGTTCTCGGGTGTTTAATTCTTAATTGGTTGCCAAAACCCGCAATATCGACTTGATATTCTTTTTGTATTTTTTTGTAACATGATGTACTAAGTGCTTTACTTCTTTTTCAATAGCTTTTTCTTCCTTTTTTAAAAATTCATTTTCAAAATCTTTTCCTGATTGCATCCAATTTTCAGACAAACGCCCTTCTGATTCAATGTTTACATCAAAGGAAATATTATTTCCGTTAACATGTGGTATGATTTTGCTTTTTATTGACTTTATTTCGTATATAATGAGTTTCTTTGATTCTTTATCAAAAGTTTTTACCACACCACCATTCCTTTTTCCGTTTATCCATACTACTCCTTCCAATTCCTGTTCATTTAAAAAGCCCATCAACTTTTTTGTCTTCCCTTTAATTACAGCAGCTCCTGCAAATTTTGTTTCCCCTTTTATCGAGATTACATTTTGCAAAAGAAAACTGGACCCTGACCGCATCTTTCCTTCCAATTTAGCGAGCGATACAGGAGGTAAAATCCTTGTTGTTCTATTTCTATTATCTGCAATTCCAGACAAACGAAATGCTGGAATTTCTCCTTTTTTGTTTGATTCCAGTACCTCCTTCGCTAGCCCCTTGCTAATTAAGAGCATACAGCTAAGCCGAACTTCATTGTCACGGAGATACTGTTCAAGTAATTGTTCTAAACTGTATGTACGTACAAGACTATCACTAATAACAATGTTTTTTAAATGTGGGCTGAACATTGTGCTCTCTCTTTTCAATGAAAACTCACGAACAATTTGATGAATGGAATCACCTGTCTCAGAAACATTAATATAACGTTTTTGTTGTCCATTTCCTTTACTTTGTGCTTGCGAACTAACAATTTGATAAGTAGCTGTTATAAGATTTCTTTTAGGATAACCTCCTTCCTCATCTTCTTTCTCAATTGTTGAATTCTTCCCTTTATCTAGTGCTATACCTGCAGTTAAACTCAACTCTTCTACTTCTTTACTGCTCCAACATCCTGTTAAAAATAGAAGCAAAAGCGTCCATAACAAAGCAAAATAGAACCGCATATAATTAAATTTATTTTTCACACTACTCCTCCTTTTAATCGCGTAATAATAAGAAGAAGCAGTGGCAGTAAACCAAATAAAAATAAAGCAGCATTACCGAGCATATCCCCCAATTTAAGCAAGTCATTTATATTTTTCGAAGTCATAGCAATGATGTAAATGATTGGAATCAAAGCAAAAATAAACGGATGAATACTCTTTTTAAAGAGTTGCGCTAATCCTAATGCAGCTGCATAATAACTAATCGTATAGGTAGCAAATATTTGCATAATCCATATTACAAGCAGTAAAGATTCAAAACGTTCAAATATCAATCCAGAAATTTCAAAACTGCGCATAAGGTCAATTGTCGGCCATGTTCTTGTTACAACCCCATCAATTGATAATGCACCAATGACCATTACAACAGTTATTACATAAAAGATTAACGGAATAGAAATTCCAACTAAAATAGCTTTTACTGCTTTATTTCGTTGTTCCATAAATACCAAAAGAATTAACATAATTTCAGGACCTGTATATGCGAGAGACGTTGTTTTTATCCCATCTAATACTGGTTTAATTCCCAAACCTAATACGGGACGGAGATTATCTATCTCGAATATTCCGATGCTCATAAAGGAAATGATTAAAAAAATAAAAACAGTAATAGGAAATATTATTTCAAACATCCGTGCAATTGAATTAATACCACTCATAATCAAATAGAGACCTATCCACATAAAAGGCATAACAATAGCCCATGTGGGGGTTCCTTCGAGCAAAAAAAAGCTTATTACTTCTGCCATTGAACGAATTTGAAATGCTGAAGTTGTAAGAAAATACCCTATAATAAGAAAACTAAGCAACCTGCCTATCCATTTCCCTACAATATCTTGACTGTATTGGTAAAATGTTTTTTCTGGAAACTGCTGACTTAATTTGACCATAATTACTCCTGAAACCATTGCCAGTATTCCACCTAATATCACACTTATCCATACATCTGGTGTTTTCACTTTTTCCACAGATGCTCTAGGCAGAGTGAGAATTCCTGTCCCAAGTATGTAATTTACAATAATAACAACTGCCTGTGAAGTTGTTATTCGGTCTTTAAGTTTAGTAATCACTGAAGGCCACTTCCTTTCGTCATCAGCTACCTTTTGCGGATATTTTTTTGGGTATGCATTATTTTTGGTCGACGTCTCATTATTTTTAATGGCATGCGAACCATAAAATCTTTCCAGTCACTGAATCGATATGGAACAGCAGGACTGGTATAAGGAACGCCAAAACTTTTCAGTTTCACTAAATGACTGCAAAGTAAAAGAAAGAAGAGAATAACTCCATACAAACCAAATATCGCAGCACAAAACATAGCTACAAAACGAAGAATGCGTAACGTAATTCCTACACTATATTGTGGAATAGTAAAAGAAGAAATAGCTGTTACCGCAACAACGATAACCATTATTGGACTAACAATTCCTGCTTCTACAGCAGCTTGACCAATTATTAAACCGCCCACAATTCCCATTGCAGGTCCAATCGGTTTAGGCAGACGTAAACCTGCTTCTCGCAAAACTTCGATAGCTACTTCCATAATTAACGCTTCTATTAAAGCGGGAAAAGGAACTCCTTCTCGCGATCCGATAATAGAAATAGCGAGCTTAGTGGGAATTAATCCTGGATGAAATGAAATAAAAGAAATATACAGTGCTGGAGCAAATAATGAAACAAAAGCTGTCATGAAGCGTAATAAGCGGAGAAGCGTACCAGGAAGCCACCTTTCATAATAATCTTCTGGTGATTGCAGCAGCATACTAAATGTAACTGGAGCAATTAAAACAAATGGTGTTCCATCTAACAAAATAGCTACTCGACCTTCCATTAAAGCACTAATAACACGATCAGGTCGTTCTGTATTTTGAATCTGTGGAAAAGGACTTAGATAATTATCTTCAATGAGTTGCTCTATATAACCAGATTCGAGTACACTGTCTATGTCAATTTTCTGAATTCTGTTTTTTACTTCATCCACCAATTCTGTACTAGCAAGATCTCTAATAAATGCGACAACTAACTCTTTCTTTGCACGTTCTCCTACTGGTAGCTTTACTAATGATAAGCTCTCATCCGCACAATGTCGTCGCAAAAGTGAGGTATTATCACTTAATACTTCAGTAAAACCGACCCGTGGCCCTCTGACTAATGCCTCCGATACTGGTTCTTCAATGTTTCGTTTATTTGCTTTTGTTGTACCAAGAATAAACACATCTGCTAAACCATCAATTAAAAGAGCTGTTGAACCTATCAATACTTTGGGTATTAAATCTTTTATGTAATGGACTTCTGCNANNNCANNAAT
>NZ_QPEL01000251.1:0-4818 GCF_008368965.1 Bacillus sp. AY2-1
AACAGAAAAAGAATATTATATAAAAATGGTACAAGATGAACTTATTAAAATACAAAATAAATAACACTCATAATTTCGTAAAAACTACTTAAAAAACCCACAGGAAAAGTTTCTGTAGGTTTTACATTTATAAACATATTATTATTTTTTATAAAACCGCATCTCCAATTATTAGATAACTATCTAATCCATTGGGAATGCGGTTCACTTAGGTCATTAATGTTTCAGCTATTTTCTTTATTTGAAAATTACATCTACCATACTAATTTAATATTATATTCCTGAAGCCAACCATTAACTTGAAGTAAATAATCTATTATACTTCTTGCATCATTACCTGAAATTACTTCGTCTTTTCCTTCTGCAATAGCACGAACTCTTTCTACATTAATTAATGGCAAAATAGGTGATTCAGGATTGTTCAACACATGTAACATCCAATCACTAATACCTTGTAGATAAGAGGCATCCTTTGTGCTTGGATATGCACTTTTTTTGCGATAACGTACATCTTCTGGAAGTACATTTTCAAAAGCTCGACGTAAAATACCTTTTTCAATATTGTCTATGCTTTTCATTTCGAATGGGACATTCCATAAGTATTCTACAAGCCGGTAATCGCAAAATGGAACTCGTACTTCAAAGCCATTCATCATACTTGTGCGATCTTTTCGTTCCAGCATAAATGGCAAGAAACGTGTAATAAACATGTAAGACATTTGACGTTGCTTCATTTGCAGATCACTTTCACCTTCTAAGAAGGGAACCTCAGCAACCGCATCTTCAAATTTTTGTTTTTGATATTTTTCAGGGCTAATCTTCGCTTTAAAATCCTCTGATAAAATTTCTGTACTATACCATAAATTAACACTCCAAGGGAATATCTCTGCATCTAGAAACTTCTCTTGATGGAACCATGGATATCCTGAGAATACTTCATCTGCGGATTCGCCTGAAAGTGCAACTGTTGCGTCTTTTTTCATTTCCTTAAATAGCAAATAAAGAGACGTTTCTAGTTCTCCAACTCCAGGTAGATCACGCGCTCGCATTGGGGTTAATAAATACTCTATTAAACTATCTGATCCTAACTCTATAGAATGATGCTTTGTTCCTACATATTCAGCCACACGTTTCACCCAAGGTTCATCACGATCAAAACGAAGGAAGTCTTGCTCAAAGTCTTTTTCATCATTGATGAAATTCAGGGAATATGTATGAAGACGTTCCCCTTTATTCCCAAATTCGTTTCCTGCTAAACCTGTTAAACCACTGGAATCTAAACCTCCGGAAAGCATAGATACCACTGGTTTATCAGCAATTAACTGACGTTTTACCGTATCTTGTAAAACGGAACGGATTGTTTCAACTGTTGTATCAATATCATCTACATGTTTTTTACTTTCAAGTTTCCAATACTGTGTCGTAGTCGAGCCATTAGAGGTAAACGTCATATAATGCCCAGCACGCACTTCATGTATATCCTTGAAAATAGCATGACCAGGAGTACGTGTTGGTCCAAGACAAAATATTTCAGAAAGTCCTTCTTTATCTATCTCTGCATCTACAAGCGGATGCGAAAGTAAAACTTTTAACTCTGAACCAAAGAGAATTGCGCTTCCCCTTTGAGCGAAAAATAAAGGCTTCACGCCTAGATGGTCACGACCAAGCATCAATTTCCCAAATCTTTCATCCCAAATACCAAAAGCAAAAATCCCATTTAAGTGTTGAACACAATCTTCTTGCCACTCTAAGTAAGCATGTAGTAATACCTCTGTATCTGACTTGGTCTGAAATTCATGACCTTTCTCCTCAAGTTCTTTACGTAATTCTTGATAGTTATAAATTTCTCCATTGAACGTAAGGCCAATCGTATCATTTCCATCTTTATACAGCATAGGTTGAAGGCCACCTTCAGGATCAATGACGATGAGACGTCGATGACCTAATGCCGCTCGTTTTGAAAACCAATGCCCCTCTGCGTCAGGTCCTCGGTGAATGATAGCATCTGTCATTTTTTTTAACGTTTCTTGTTCATGAGACAGATCTTTAGACCAGTCTATCCACCCTGCAATTCCACACATAGTGTCTACCTTCTCTCAAATAGTATAGAAACCGACTAAAATTAAATATCAGTCAGTTTTCTGTAAAAAAATCCGACTAAAAACATCTTTTAGTCATGTTTATATAATAAAATGAATTGAATAAAAAATCAAATAATTCAATCGATAAAGAAATCACTGTCCCCTTTCACTTGAATTTTCATTGTCCAATTAAATAGTTATTACCTTAAACTTTCATTTTTATCCTAAGTTATACAGTTGCATTCTATTATAGTTATATACTAGAAATAAGAATGGTGTATGTTATTCTATAAGAAGCAAATAAAGGACTTTCTATTAGGAGTTACAAAATTACAAATGAACTGATACAGAATGTAAAGACAGAAAACTTCGCTAAATATTTCAAGGATAGGGTGTAGACAATGATCAAATTAGAAAAAGAAAATAAAAAGATGAAAATCATTCAATCTGCCACAATACTGTTCTCTACGCGTGGTGTCCGTAACACAACGGTTGATGAAATTGCAAAGACAGCTAAAGTTGGTAAAGGTACTATTTATTATTACTATACAGATAAAACTGAAATATTATGCGACTGCTATATGCGTCATATTCAGCTTAAGCGCTCACAATTATTTAATTTATATAAAGAAGAAAAAGATGTTTTACTTCGAATACAAAAAATTCTTCATTATATCAGCCTAGAATATCATCAAGATCCATTTGTTTCTACACTCTTTCAAGAATATAAAGAGTACCATTCACCTGAAATTACAACTTGTTTTAAACAATCTGAAGAAGAAGCAATTAACATGATAAGTAATTTACTCGAAAAAGGTTATCAGCAAGGAGCTTTGCATAAGGTACCATTACCGCTTACAGCTTTTATGTTAGTACGAATGATTTTTAACTACGAACAGGATTATATAAAAGATGATAAAAGTGATACAGAATTTCTGCAGTTGCTAAAGCATATGCTTCTTAAAAACTAGTTTTAATAACAAAAAAATAATTGTGGTACAAATATATGAAGAAGAACGTGAATAATGGATGGTTTAATAAGCTCTTTTCATTCTAGACAAACCTGCAAAATAATCCAACGCTTATGTAGGAATGACTGATAAAATCCCAACCCGTGTGATTGTTCATCGACTACTAAAAAGCAAAGCCTTTTGGCTCCGCCAAACCAAAATTCATCTCCCACCTATTGTCGGATTACGCCCTTCACACACTTGTGGAAGGAGAATTCTTTCGGGAAATATGTTAAAACATGTTAAGCATTCTTCCTCATTCATCGTTGCAAAAAGATAAAACGAGAAAGATTAGAATGCGAATTCAGGTGATGTTTTTATCATGTACTAATATTCGAGCTCACTTCAATGTGCTTAAGCTTTTTATTTTTTACTCTATTAGATTATTGATAGGCACCCTCTTCTGAATCCCACACTTCAGTAAATTGAAAACCTTTTAATTCACTATCTAAAATTGCATTTTTGAATTGATCTGATACTAAAAGATAGTTAGGATGTACCTTCCCATTTATATTCAATTTAAAAATTAGTTCGTGCTGGACAACATAAGGAATAAATACAAATTTTTTACATCCTATTATTAAACCTGAACTTAACTTATCAAAGATTGTTTTATTAGTATCAAGTGCTTCCAACACCCTTAAAACATGCATAGCATAGTATTTTTTATTTGTTTGTTTATGAATTAATGGTAAAAATTCAATATTATCTCCTACTATAGGTTCAAAACATTCTTGGCTTTTTCACTAATTATTTGTACACCAGACTTTCCCCAAAAAATAGGGGAATCGCTTGATTTCCCTTCATCTTTTACCTCAATAAACTTAGGCGTCCATGAATCTGACAAACTCACCATAGAATTAAAACTAGTTTTAAAATATTTTTTATCCTCTTCATAGTTCAATAATTGAAAGGTTTCATAATCATCAGTCGAGCTCTTTAATTGCCAAATCTTCATATATATTTTCCTTTATTATTACCATTTATTTATATAGTTATTTGTTGGGTCCATTTAATCGCAAATTACCTTCTAATAAATCTCTTCCTATTCCATGTAACACCGTTTGGGTTCACATTCCTTATTTAATTCTTGTAAAAAATAAAAAATGAATTTCAAATTATGTTTAACATTAATTATTTTTATCCATTGGTATTGTATTTAGTGCTAAACCAATAGATCCTAATTTTCCAATTTTTTTTTTGCTTTACCATATGGAGCTCCTTTTAATAGTTCCCCTGTTGAAATATCAAGTGCTAGTACACTTTTTATCTTTACTAAATCTTTTAATCCTCCATTAGGAATTTCTATTAACACTATATTACACGTATCAGGGATTTCTTCTTTTATTTTCTGTATTTTTTGATTCAAACACCCCGTATTTACCCACTCATTGAACTACCCCCACTTTCACTTCGTTTAGAAGTGAGGGATTCCTAAGTAAAGAGTTCTATCGAACTCTAATTGATTAGGCTAACCCCGCAGTCCTTGCGGTTAGAAGCCTTATCGCTTCATTCTTTAGATTGATACTTGCGTTAATATCCCTATCATGGTGTGTACGACAAGAAGGACAGTCCCATTCACGTAGGTTTAGATTTTTAACGTCTTTATTTTGATATCCACAACAGGAACATAATTGGCTGGAAGCAAATGTTTTCGATACGACAATGACTTGTTTGCCATACCATTTTGCTTTGTATTCTAACATGGATCGAAATTGCAACCAAGA
>NZ_QPEL01000252.1:0-3314 GCF_008368965.1 Bacillus sp. AY2-1
ATATATATCTTTAATATATATAAAGAAAAAAGATAAAACTTTTATACAGAGAAAAAATCGTGTTTAAACATTGCTGTAATAAGGGTTCATAATTTCTCTAGCCGTAAAAAATCATAAAAAGTAAATACTGGGAACGTACTTAATGAGCTGGATGATGATTTAAAACTACAAAATATCGTAAAGTAGATATATATAAACTACATATAATCATCATTAAATTTATACAGGTAACTGAATAAATAATAAATGTTAATTTCGATGACTTATGAACAAAATTTCCACATTTATAAAAAACTACCCACAATTTATTAACAAAGGGGGCAAAGTTAGGAACATAATCTACTTTTTAAACAGAATTAACAGATGTTTTTCTGATTTTAAGTAGATTTAGAGGTAAAACATGATAAGAACAGTACTTAAGGCTTTATATTATACACATCAGGCTAAAATTATTAAGATATCAACAGAATACTAAAAAATATTTTCGCTTTTTTGTAGATTAAACGACGTAATTGGATTGATAATTCAGAATAAACAAATTAAAAAATGTGAATATCTCATTTTTTTTCACATGCACTGTATGTAATTGCATAAAAAATAGAGAGTTGTAATCATTAAAATTGAAAACTTACTCTCTGTTTTGTTTGAAGTAATACTCTTCACATGTTATCTCCAACACGAATAGCCCTCCACTTTTGCTTTTTTCAAAAATAGAGAGCTGTATCATTACATTGCTGGAAGCAGTTGATCAACCGTATGTGGTACTTCACTTGTTGAACGGTAATATGCTTCTAAGGACTGTAGAAACTGAATTAAATTAAAGTCTTCAGGGACTTCAATTACACGAATCTTTTCCTTCGGCAATCTATCAATTTTTTCAATGAACAGTTCACGAATATCGCTAGGGATTTGATTTCCTTTATACCCACTAGACTTTAATAGTTCGCGAATTTCAATTTCTAACGCTGTATATGCGTTAATATTTACGCCTTGTTCATAAGCGTATTTTCTAAATAGTGATTCCTCTTGATACTGCATGTAATTACGATGGTAAGCATCTAAGGTTACAGGTACAGCATATTTCGCATGAAGCAGGTCATGCGCGTTACGGAATAGCTTTTGAACATTACGTAAAGAGTATATAGCAAAATGAGTACCAAATTTAAAAATGGCCTCTTCTTGTTCATGTTTAGGTACATGGTGTGTAATTAAAGGATAAATACCAGTTTTAGCAGCTGTATCTAATACACGGTATTGAGAAGATTGCTTTAATAATTTACTTAGTGTATAAACAAGCTTTTTCGGATATCCTTCTTGTCGATCAATCATTTCACGTAAGCCACGAACTACTTGGCGAATTTGACGATGACAAGAGTGTTTTAAAACGTTAATGAATTGGTTCATATCCTTTGCAAATTCAGCAATATTCATTTCTACTAACAAGTTTTCTATGAATTTAGCTTTACGCTTATATGTATCTCGTGGTGTAAATGGGTCACGGTATTCTGCTCCTTCTTCTTTTGCGCATAAGAAATTAGGATGTACAGATAAATGCAATGTTGTATATTGCTTTTTATTCTTCTTCCCTTTTGCTAACTTGCAAATTTTAAATAAAGGAGATTCGGTAGCAGATAGTTTTGTTTCTAGTTCCTCAAGTACAGCACGAATCTGATGCGGGTATTTCTTATGTAAGTAACGATACATTCCACCAAAGTGAGTTGAATTACCTTGCTCATCAACTTTAAATAAAGAACGTTTCAGGGTAGTTTCGCGTTTCTGCTGCATTGCTACATCCATGAATAGTTTCTTAGCTGCAATGGATAACTCAAAGAATTCTTTGGTAAATACTATCGGGCTAATAAATGTATATGCATTTGCTTTATTCGTTTCTTTATTCATGAAGTCAGTTAAGGTGATTTTATATTTACCACTGTACTCATTTTCAATTGTAATGATGTTATGGAAACTTAACTTCTTCAAAGCCACATAAAATTGCGAGTGGTGAATATGTGCAAATGCTTCTTTATAATTTTTATAATCTTCCCAAAGCATATGGATCGATACATGTGAAAGCTCACCATATGTATTACATTTTTTATGAAGAAATAGAAATACTTCTAAATCAGCATTTGTAATACCATATAGCTTATGTTTTCTGCCCTCATTTTTATCAAATCCACTTACTTTATCTACAATCTTTTTCATTTTCAGTGAAAAAGATGGCTTTGCTTGTTCAACAAATCCCTCTTCATCTGCAATTCGTTCTTCATAGGACATTGAATTCACAATGTCTTCTAGATAGGTATCTTTAAAACTGTAATACTTACCTTCCAAAGCTTCTACTAACTTTTGCCACGATTTAATTGTTACAATTACCGGTGTTGTTGTTTCACCATTCAAACTACGCTTGTTCTTTATAACGAAAGGTTTTGCCATCTTTTTCACCTCCTTTTATGTTAAGTTGCAGTTTTCCCCACAATTAGATATAGAATTTCATTTTTGATTATATCAAATCGAATGCTGGTGAAATCTGTCCCTTTAAGAGGAAAAATAAAAAAATGAAACGTGCCCCAATCCCTTGGGGGACAAGGGATTGGACGTTTCATAAAAAAAAGTTTATTGCCACCATAGGGCTATGAAGTTTTTTGAATATGAAACGTAGTATGTTGTGGGGTGAATCTTACTAAACCATTGATTTTATAGGGTTTTACGCTAATTTCGTTTTAAAGTTGTAGCCATCATATAGCTATAACGTTTCATGTTTTGGATTGACTAAGAAATTGCTATAGATTTCTTATAAATACTGATATATAGGGAGTTATAACTGTTTTTAAATGAAAAGTTACAGCCATCATACCGCTATAAACGTTTCATTTCGTTTCATGTTTCCTGCCGTCATATAGCTATAACGTTTCATGTTTTTAAAACAAGTTATATTTTATTGAAAGCTGCTTTAACCCTTGGTATATATAGATTTGTTTGAAGTTTTAAAGTTAAAGTTGTAGCCATCATATAGCTATAATAATTTTATTGCGTTTTCTTTCATATTTAATGAAATGGCTTTATATCAACGTTTATTAGTAAATTACATAGAATAAATTTTTTTTAGTCGAATGATTTTCAGGATATTCTCGTTTCATTTTTTAAGAAGTAATAGCCGTCATATAGCTATATAGTTTCAAAAGTAAGAAATAATAGCCACGATAAGGCTATGCAGTTTCAAGTAAGAAGTAATAGCCGTGATAAGGCTATATAGTTTCAAGTAAGAAGTAATAGCCGCGATAAGGCTATGCAGTTTCAAATAAGAAGCTATA
>NZ_QPEL01000253.1:0-3132 GCF_008368965.1 Bacillus sp. AY2-1
GTATATTCTAAAGTTTAAAAAGTGAGATACTCTTTTTTTATTAGATGTTATAATAATTTTATATTTGTGAATGATTTATAATTATATAAAAATTTAGTTTAATAGGTGTTTTCTTATATGGTAAATGGTTGATTGAAAAATTATATAAGTTTATTCTAAAAGATTTAGAATAAGATTGATTTTATAGAAGGCGGGAATGTAAATGATACATGAAGCGAATATACATACAAGAAAAAAACTAGTTTCTATGTTTGATGATTTCAATAACGTTATTTTACTTTCTTATTTACAAGGGCATATGGGGACTGCTTGGGTAAATGATCTTGAAAATCCAACAGTAGCACAAGTTACGGTAGGAATTTTCACATTTTACGCTGGAGACCCAAATGTGCAAGAAACAGAAGAGTTATTACGTAATATTCCTGAAAGAATTTTAGTTATCGTAAATAGTGAAGAGTGGAAACAACGCTTAGAAACATTCCATGAAAGAAAAATAGATAAGTTTTTACGCTATAAGTTCAAACGAAATTCAGAAGGTTTTAATCGTTCAAAATTACAGTCTTTTATATCAATACTTCCAAAAGGATATGAGTTAAAAAGAATAGATGAGCATATCGCAAATAGCCCTACATTACATAAAATCTCTGAAGATTTTATAAGTCAATTTCAGTCGGTAGAAGATTATATAAACCGTGGTATAGGTTATAGCATTTTATATAACGGAGAAGTTGTATGTGGTGCATCCTCGTATAGTATTTATAATGATGGAATTGAAATTGAAGTTGCGACTGATCACAATCATAGAAGAAAAGGTTTGGCAACTGTAGTTAGTGCAGCTCTTATATTGGATTGCTTAGAAAATGGAAAGTATCCAAACTGGGACGCAGCGAATACTACATCTGCTAACCTAGCAGAAAAGTTAGGATATGTTTTTGATAAAGCGTATGATACTTATTTTGTGGATAATAGATGAGTGAAGGAATTACATACTAAAAAATAAATACGCCCTAGTACGTAAGTCTAGGGCGCATTTATTAGTTGGTAAATATCTTCATAACAATCTTATCACATTT
The DNA here is from genome assembly GCF_008368965.1 of Bacillus sp. AY2-1. Lineage (NCBI taxonomy): Bacteria > Bacillati > Bacillota > Bacilli > Caryophanales > Bacillaceae > Bacillus > Bacillus sp. AY2-1. The sequence goes on from NZ_QPEL01000253.1 coordinate 1,074, forward strand.
TATCTTTTGAATGTTTGGAATTAAAGATATTTATGTGACTTTTTGAAAAAATAAAAGAGCAGCTAGCAAAAGCTAACTGCTCCTCTCAAAGGGAGAATGGAGAAATACAATCATGTTACCTATAGTATTGACGGAACATTGAGTTTTAATCAGCCATTTATAAAAGGAGAGATAAAATATCTTTGATTAATCCTTAGGCTCCGATTAGGAGTACTGATAGAAAAACGATTGAGAATATACTTTTTATTATATTTACAATTTAAATAGTAGAACGTGTTTATCGTAGTTCTCCAAACACCAATTATATTTTTTTAGAATAATTGGATGGACTGCTTCTTTCGTAGTATCGACTTCAGTATAGCCATATTTCTTATAAAAGTTTTCTAATTCCTCAAAAGGAAGACAATATACATCTTGTATTTGTGATTTTTTTACAGTTTCTACTAAAAATGAAACAAGCTCACCAGCTAATTGTAGCCCTCTAAATTTAGGGAGAATAAAAATCCCGCCCATTTCTATAGTATCTGCATCTATTTGGACTAATCGTCCAACACCTGCATACTCGTTGTTATATGTAATAATTGCAACTTTATCTCTCTTTAAATCACTTCGTACAAATCCTATTGATTCATATTGACTATTAATCCATTTTAAATCGTTAGATGTAGCTAGTTGAATACTCATATACATCCTCCTTCCGAATACTAGCGCTCTCTTCATTATATAGAACATAAGATACTATATCAAAGGAACCTTGAGATAGCACATTTGTTTAAGTTATTAATTAAAAGTGTGGGGTTGCTGGCATTGAAATGTAGGCTTCACCAAATATAGGATAATAATGTTGTGAATTTAGTGTTACATAGTCAAAATAAAAATTAGTTCATACGTTCGGTAACGCAATATTGTTTAAGTGTATAGGGATCATAGCGTTATTTTAATTAGTAGTTACTGTATTAATTGAATCTCTTAAGGAAATGTGATAATCGCCAGCCTAGTTGATGCAAATTGTATTAGAGTTTAGTAAAAAAATCCTCCTGAAAAAGGGGGGATTAAATATAAGAGCACTTCGAAAAGTGCCCTTCAGTAACGACTACTCATTCTAAAAATATCATATGAAGTTAAGTGTATTTAAGTATGGGTCTTTTATATAAATGTGAAATAAAAGATGGTTGTCTTCTTGTTAGAAGGCTATTTTTTGTTATTACAAAAAAAAATTAGAAGTAAAATATAAATTCAAGTTACTTGTCCAAACAAATTATTAAAAAATACATAAAATGCTAGTAGTTAGCCAATATTTTAATATTGCTAATTTTTTAGTTTAAAAGGGGTGATTTTATGTGTGATTGTGAAGTTTGTAGACGAAAGAAAAACCGGGATCCATTAAATCGGGATTCTGAACGAAAAAAAGTGGATTCTGAGCCAATAAAAAAGGATTGTGAACCAAAAAAACAGGTTTCTGAGCCAATAAATCAGGATTCCGAATCAGTAAATTCTTATTCATATAGTAAAAATGCAAATTTTTTAGAAGAAGCTATACAAACAGATGAAATCGATCAAGTTTCTGAGGAATATATTGAAATAGTAGATTCAGCAGATGTACAAGTTACTACTACAGATACAAAAGCTGCGCTATCCATCCAAGCGGCATTACAAGCAGCTATCGTAGTTGTAGTAAGTATTTCTATAGCAGATAGTGAAAAGGCTGACCGTGTAGCACAAGAATTATTTCAAAAATCATCTATTAAACAAATTAATAAACAAGAAACTGTTATTAGAAATTCTAGAAATGTAACAGTAACAACTACTGATACAGATATAGCAGTAAATGTTCAAATTCTTCTCCAAATTTTATTAGCTTTACTAGTAAAATTAAATATTTTATAAAATGTTTAACCCATTTATATTTAGCCACAAGGGTTCACTCTAAGTAAATATTTTTTGTTGTAATATGTGGTACAAGCTTGGACTTCTCATTATGACCGAATTAATATTCAAGATTTATGGGAAATTAAGTGTGGAAAACTACACAATAACAAAGGTGAACTTATTATTTAAC
>NZ_QPEL01000254.1:0-2469 GCF_008368965.1 Bacillus sp. AY2-1
GCAAAATATTATTAATATGAACATTGGTTATTTAACATTAAATCGAATTATGGGTACGTTGTCAGGTGGAGAGTTAACACGACTTTATTTGGCTGAATTCATGGCAGTAAGTGAAAATGCTGTAATTATTATTGATGAGATTTCAGTTGGACTTGATCATGAAACTTTATTACAAATTTTAGAAGAAATTAAACGACTAGGGCGTAAAAATCAAATTTGGCTTATTGATCATTCAGATACAGTACTAGATACAACTGATGAGCAATTGTTCTTTGGACCTGGTAGCGGAAAATATGGTGGGAAAATTGTGGAAGAATCACCAAGACCAAAGTCAATACTGTGGGATCGAAATAAAGAAATGCCAACAGAATATTATACATTCTATGATTTATATTGCCGTAATATCCAAATGGCTGAGTTTCAAATTCCTAAAAACAGGCTTGTAACAGTTACAGGAGAATCAGGATGTGGGAAATCTACACTTGTCAACGAATGTCTAGCTACAGATTTTTTGAAACGATATCCAAAAGATAAATTAGTTATGGTAGGACAAGACCGAAATCAATCAATTACAAGTCAATCAACTGTAGCAACTTTCCTAGATATTAAAAAGAAACTGACAAAGTATAGTGAAGACATTGATGATATTTTTGAGCGCTCGATTGAGGATATTATTGATGAACTTCCAAATGAAGATATCGCTTATAAACGTTTGAGCCTACTAATTAAATTAGGACTTGGCTATTTAACATTAGAGAGAAAAACACAAACATTATCGACAGGTGAGTTTCAATGTGTTCATTTAGTTTCGGAATTATTTGCAAACACTAGAAATCCACATACATTATTTATTTTTGATGAGCCTTCAAAAGGTTTATCACAAAATATTTTAAATCAATTTATCGATAGTATTAGAGGTATTCTGCAAGATGAATCAGTTTCGATCATTATGATTGAGCATAATCGTTACATGTTAGAAAGCTCTGATTATATAGTTGATTTTGGAAAAAGGCAGAATGAATCTATAGAGCATTTGGATGTTGTCAATCATGAGGATTACTATCGTCAAAAAAGTAATGTGAATAGCACAGAGAAAATACACATCTCTTCAATGCTTAAGCAGAAAAAAGGGGTTCACTATTTAGAAGAAAATCATATTAACTATTTTAAAAATGCCGAAAATATTTATAAGGGCGGTATTTTAAAAAGTTTATCATCAATGGCTAGGTTAATTTATGGTGAATATGAATCTAATACAATCGCACCTGTTATTGCTATTGATCTTGAAAGACATTTATATAGTCAATATAGTTTCTTATATGAGATTGGTGGATTAATTAATCATATTGTAGCTGCTCATCCAATTAATAAAGATACGAGAAGTTTTGATTTCTATTCACAGGACAATCATTGTCCATCTTGTTCTGGACGTCTTCAAATTGAAGTTTTTGATAAAGATATTACCATTCAAGATAAAAGCGTTCCATTTTGGGATGGGCTATTCGATCCAGAAATCATGAAGGTATTAAAATTTTATCAGCATGAAAAAATAGAATTTCTATTCGAAGAAATAAAAAATGAGCTTGGTCACGATTTGTCAAAGAGCTATAATGATATGTCAGAAGAAGAAAAGCATACGTTTTGGTATGGATATTTTGAAAAATCATTTTATGATAAAAAAGGAAAGACACGCAGAACATGGGTAGGGTTTAATACAATTATTGGTGGATATATTGTTATTTCAAAAGCACCTATTAAAGAAGAAATTAAAACTTCAAAAAAAATGATGAAATGTCCAATTTGTAAGGGGACGGTTTTAAATCATCATAAACCACTTAAATTTGATAACGTAGATATTCGTGAAATAATTAATCAGCCTATTAATGAAGTAGTGAAAACAGTTGGTGATTTACCGGCACTTGTTAAATTGAAGTCTATTGTTGGTGGCGATATGGTATTGACAGAAGATGTTTCTTTATTGCCAAGAAAAGCACAAGTCGCACTGAAGATGTTTGAATTAGAACAAGCAAGCTTTTCAAACTATGAAATGGTGTTACAAAATGTCTTACCATTCTGGGGCGAAATAAAAGGAAATATCGAATCCATTAGTGTTAATAATCAAGTAACTGTTTGTGATTTCCCTAATGTTTATGAAACGAGAGAAAACATTATAGATAAGTATTTCACAAATGGTAAATATAAAAAACTTACGTATGTATACGAAGCGTTTGGATACAAAAAAATAGTTACCCAAATTAATAAAATTAAAAAAAGTAATCCATGTCCATTTTGTAAAGGTAAGAAAGTGATAACTGAAGATAATTTGCATGATGGTGTCTTTAAGTTAACAATTCCATGTGTAACTTGTAATGAAACTGGTCTCAATGATGGAGGGCTAAAAGAAGTTGTTGAGGGCGTGGATGTACAAACATGGTTAACTGGAAAAGTTAGTGATGTTGTGGATGAGAG
>NZ_QPEL01000255.1:0-7368 GCF_008368965.1 Bacillus sp. AY2-1
CAGGCCCTTTCTTTCTATTATATTATGCATTTTGATTAATGACAGTATAGTTTTTATGACTTACAACTGTAAGAGGTTCCATATCTAGTTCTCTAAAATTCTTCATAATTGTTATATCAACAATAACAGAGTTTTGATTTACTTTTTGAACACGGCCTTGCATTCCACCTTTAAATTCGATGATATCTCCAGTTTCTGCGATCTGCATAAGCAACTCTCCTTGTTACAGTTTTCCCAAAAAAAGAATAAATTTGGGTTTTTTTATTTCCTCCTATTTTGAACCATATTTCCTACTTTGTAAATGTTTCCAAAGTAAAAATTCGAAAAAAATTCACTTTTTGTAAGAAAATATGTAGAAAATCCATGTTATTTGAAAAAATAGCAAAAATGCGGAAATCTTTATATCGAGGTATAATGAAAAAGTAGAATAACCTGCTGAAGTGGGAGAAATTAGAGGCGGTAAAATGATGTTTGAATTTGTGGGGAGTGTTATAGCTTTAATTTTATTTTTATTTTCTTATATGCATTTAAAAAAGATTCGTCAATATGATACGAATACATATTTTGATGGGATGGATGGTACCCATGCTTCGATAACACATGATAGTGGTGGGGAGATGTAAAGGTATATAACTTTCTTTTCTTGCGTGGTATGATATTTAGAACTAGTGCATAATAGAGTTCGTAAGTGATGAATGGAGAGTGAAAAGAATGAAGATTTCTTTTATTCGTCATGGTTGTTTAGGTCGTATAAGAGAACCGATGACAATTAATTCATTTCACGAATGGATGAAACAGTATGATTCCGAATCAATGATACAAAAAGCTAAAATGCCGATAGAAACAATAGAGGCAATTGAAGCAGCGAAATTTGTCTTAACAAGTGATCAAAGGCGTGCTGTACAATCAGCAGCTGAATTGACAGATTCTTTATCTTTTATGCAAAATTCTCTTTTTAGAGAAGCTGAAGTTCCTTCATGCTTTTTTGCTCCGAAGTGGTTGAAATGCACAATTAAGGTATGGATGTTCATTGGACGAACATTATGGATACTTGGCTACCATAAAGATGTTGAGTCTTATAAGGAAGTAAGAGAGAGGGCAAGGCAAGCGGCTTACCTGTTACATCGTTATGCTCTCGTACATGGAAGTATTGCTCTTGTAGGTCATAAGTATTTTAATTCGATGATTGGAACGGAGCTGAGGGCAATGGGATGGTCTGGTTCTCCTATTTTGCATAGAAAGCCATGGGGATGTACAACATATACGTTTCACGAGGCGATGGATGGAAATATATTAAATACGAATTTAACATAAAAGCACACGATTTATATAAATCGTGTGCTTTCTTTTTAAGATATAGAAATTTTGACGTTTAATGTTTTTACGAGATGAGCATAAGGTTCGCCTACTAGCATAACAATTTCATCTTTTTTATAACCTAACTTTTCGTATAGTGAATAGGCGCGTGTGTTTTCTAAATTAACAAGTAAAGCGATTTTTTCATGCCCTTTTTCAGTTGCATAGATTTCGGCAGCTTCAATTAATTTAGAACCTATACCTTTTCCGCCGTGTGCACTTGAAACTGATAATGTATCAATGTAATACTCATCAAGCTCAGCTTCTTTTTCTAACGTAATTGATTCATCTTTATGTAATTCTCTTAAGTGATGTACAATTGGTGCGTCAAGCTGTGTTGCTTCACTACCGTGATAAGCGACAATAATTCCAACTGCACTCTCGTCTTGTTCATAGACAAAACAGTTTTCGTAGCTCAGACGGTTATTTTCTTTTGAGAACCATGTCTCAAGTCCTAGTAATACTTCTGCTTTAACTGTGCTACCTGTGATTTTTTCAGCAATTTCATGCAGAGCATTATACAATAAAGGAGCTATTGCCAGTGCATCTGTCTTTTTTGCTTTCCGAATCATAGTATCCCTCCTAGTTCTATTTGTATATTGTAGCATAGTGGTATGGAACTTTGCATAATTGAATGCCGAAATGTTTGATATAGAGAAGTAGCTATGTTAGTATATGATATTTAGTGGACATATAGTAAAACGATATTGTTTGCGAAATAACGAAAATAAAATCATGGCATAACAACGAGATAAAATGAAACGTTAATCAGTAAGACTTTTGTTCATTCCACGACTGATTAGTAGCCAACACCAATCGGACCGCCTGCAAATAGCGGGATAATTTTACAGTTGTTGACCTATAGAATATACGATAAAATAAAATATTGCAGAGAGGTGAAATACATGGATAAAGAATTAGCAAATACAATTTTAGATCAGCTGAAAAATGGTGAAATAACGGAGTATGTTGTTACGAAAGATGTATTTTATACGTTCAGAGAAGTTGTTGTAAATAGAGAAGACTTTAAGCATTTCATTGGTAACGCACAACGAGGCGGGCAAGTGATTTATACATATTCAGAAACGCCACGTTCATAAAGGGGAATTTTGATCAGCAGGGCATCCCTCACTGATTAGTAGCCGACACCAATCGAACGTTTAATGCGGGATAAATAAAAGATAAAGGAGAGGGGAATTATGGGCGATTTTAAACAAGGCATTTTACCACATTGGGATTATATGTGGAAAGATAGAGCCGGCAATAGATTTATGGGAATGGTTATGTATCCAGAGAAACGAAAATGTTCAGCAAAAATGCTTCAGAAAATAAAAAGAGCATATGAAGAAGCGATAGAAATTAAAGTAACTGTACAAGTTCAACATACATATCAGTACGTAGAAGGAATGATTGTATACTTTGATGAAGAGGCTCCTGTATGTACAATGCTTGATAAAGATGAAAATCCACATCACATATTTGTAAAAGATATTTTGCGTATTGAGCACTCTGAATAAACTTTTCATAAATAAATTGAAGTTCCATAATAATAATCTTTTTCTATAATAGTTATCTTTTAGTATGTAACGAAAAACGAAAGTATATGTATAATATATTTAATAAGGTAAATTTGATAAATGTAATCGTTTTTTAGAGCAGATTATAGTTTCATATCTGTTCTTTTTTGCGTGATGCTGGAGAAATATATTTCTTCAGCATCTACCGTTTTATGACAAAATATATTGTTAACTTTTTTTAAAATAAGATTAAATTCGTTGACAACTTTTTTGAAAAGCACTTTATTGACATGAGTTTTAGAATGTTGTTTCATAGTCATTGTATTGAAAAAAAACGGCTATCATGTCGAAAAGTAAAAGTTAAAAAAAGAAAGAATTTATACATATATCTTGTGTCTTATTTTGAAACGTAATACAATATATAGAGAAATCAAGAACAACATATAGAGAATATAGATTTGAGAGGGAGGGTCGGAAATGTTAGTTGCATATGATTCTATGACAGGAAACGTGAAGCGTTTCATTCACAAATTAAATATGCCGGCCGTTCAAATTGATGAAGATCTAGTAATAGATGAAGACTTTATTCTTATTACGTATACAACAGGTTTTGGCAATGTACCAGAACGTGTTTTAGACTTTTTAGAGCGCAATAATGAAAAATTAAAAGGCGTATCTGCAAGCGGCAATCGTAACTGGGGAGACATGTTCGGTGCAAGTGCTGACAAGATTTCTACTAAATATGAAGTGCCTATTGTATCAAAATTTGAGTTATCTGGAACAAATAACGATGTAGAATATTTTAAGGAAAGGGTGCGGGAGATTGCGACACATTGAACTGAATAATGAAATCACGCAAATGCAGGACGGTTTTTATCAGCTTCATAAAGATAAAGAGGCATTAGAAGTCTTTATGGAAGAAGCTAGAGAGAATACCGTTCCTTTTAATAGCGTGGCAGAGCGAATGGAGTATATGAAAGAACATGATTACTATTACAACGTTCTGGACGAGTATAGCTTGGAGGAAGTAGAGGGAGTATATAACATCGCTTATGGTGAAAACTTCGAGTTCCAATCTTATATGGCAGCATCTAAGTTCTACAAAGATTATGCGTTAAAAACGAATGATCAAAAACAATACTTAGAAAGCTATGAAGATCGTGTAGCAATTGTGTCATTATACTTAGGACGCGGTGATGTTTCGAAGGCAAAACAATTCGCAAGCATGATTGTAAAACAAAACTACCAACCAGCGACACCAACCTTTTTAAATGCGGGAAGAAGCAGAAGAGGAGAAATGGTGTCTTGTTTCTTGTTAGAGATGGACGATAGCTTAAATTCAATTGGTTTTAACATTAATACTGCGATGCAATTATCGAAAATCGGCGGGGGAGTAGCCTTAAACTTATCTAAGCTACGCGCACGTGGTGAGCAAATTAAAGGTATCGACAACGCTGCAAGTGGTGTAGTGCCTGTTATGAAATTGCTTGAAGATTCGTTTTCATATGCGAATCAGCTTGGCCAACGAAAAGGTGCCGGCGCAGTATATTTAAACATTTTCCATTGGGATATTATTGAATTCCTTGATACAAAAAAAATAAATGCCGATGAGAAGAGCCGTATTCAGTCTCTATCAATCGGAATTATCGTTCCAAGTAAGTTCTTTGAGCTTGCTGAGAAAAACGAACCTTTCCATGTTTTCGCGCCTTATACGGTTTATAAAGAATATGGCAAGCATTTAGATGATATTGACATTGATGAAATGTACGATGAATTAATGAGCAATCCGAAAGTGAAGAAGAAGCCACTAGATATTAGTGCACGTGATATGCTTATTAAAATCGCTATGATTCAGCTTGAGTCTGGTTACCCATACTTAATGTTTAAATCAAATGCAAATAATCAACATCCATTGAAGGATATTGGAACTGTGAAGATGTCGAACTTATGTACAGAAATCTTCCAGCTTCAAGAAACTTCAGAAATAAATGATTACGGTACAGATGACATTATCCGTCGTGATATTAACTGTAACTTAGGATCGTTAAATATCGTAAACGTAATGGAAAATAAAGAAATTCGTGAAGCAGTTCATGCGGGAATGGAAGCTTTAACAGCTGTTTCTGATATGACGATTATTCCGAATGCACCAACTGTGAAAAAAGCAAATGACGAGCTTCATTCAGTTGGACTTGGAGCAATGAACTTACACGGATATTTAGCAAAAAATAAAATCGCTTATGAAAGTGCAGAAGCGAAAGAATTCGCTCGTACATTCTTTATGATGTTAAATTACTATTCTATTGAGAAAAGTATGGAAATCGCTACAGAAAAAGGCGAGACATTTAAAGACTTCGATAAATCTGATTATGCGAATGGCACATACTTCGAAAAGTATGAAACGACAGATTACAGCCCAGTAACTGAAAAAGTTCAGCAACTATTTGAAGGAATTCATATTCCGACAAAAGAAGATTGGACAAGTTTAAAAGAGCAAGTGCAAAAGAATGGTTTATACAACTCATATCGTCTTGCCATTGCTCCAACACAATCAATCAGTTACGTTCAAAATGCAACTTCAAGCGTAATGCCGATCGTAAGTCAAATCGAATCAAGAACATATGCGAACGCGACAACATATTATCCAATGCCGTATTTATCAAAAGATACGTTCTGGTACTATAAATCTTCTTACGATATGAATCAGTTTAAATTAATTGATTTAATCGCAGAAATTCAAGAACATATTGATCAAGGAATTAGTACAATTCTTTACGTTAATAGTGATATTTCAACACGTGAATTAGCACGTTACTACATCTATGCACATAAAAAAGGCTTAAAGAGTCTGTATTATACGAGAACACGTAAATTAAGCGTGGAAGAGTGTGTGGCGTGTACCGTTTAATGGCATATTGCCATACTAAATGAATAACCCAATAGTATGAGCAGGGTTATGAACCCTGCTCATACTTGGTTTGTTCTACTAAACGGTTAGCTTTTCATTGTTAGATGGAAATTTAACCGTTCAGTAGAACAATAATAGATATAGGGGTGATTCAATGCGCGCTGTTAACTGGAATAAAAAGGAAGATGATTTCAGTTTAATGTTTTGGAAGCAAAACATCGCTCAGTTTTGGACAGAAGAAGAAATAGCGGTTTCGTCTGACAAAAATACTTGGGTGCAATTATCGAAAGAAGAGCAAATTGCTTATAAGCGTGTATTAGGTGGTTTAACACTTTTAGATACGAAACAAGGTGGCGAAGGAATGCCACTTGTACTTGTTCATCTTGAAAATTTACAAGCGAAAAGTGTATTAGCTTTCATGGGAGCTATGGAAGAAGTACATGCGAAAAGTTATAGTCACATTTTCACAACATTAGCTACAGAAGAAGAAATTGATGATATTTTTGACTGGGTAGACAATCATCCGTTACTTGAGAAAAAAGCTGGTATTATTACTAGTTACTATCGTCGTTTATTAAAGCCTGAAGTAACGAAAAAAGAGTTATACATGGCAATGGTAGCAAGTGTGTTCTTAGAAAGTTACTTATTCTATAGTGGATTCTTCTATCCGCTTTACTTAGCTGGTCAAGGTAAACTGACGGCAAGTGGTGAAATTATTAACCTTATTATCCGTTAACTTATGGCGGCTTTTGGTAGAGATACCAATTGAAAAACCCTTTTAATTGCTGGGACCCCCTATTGTAAATTTATCTGTATTATTATTGATGAATATATGCATTCAGGTTATTCTCTAACTATCAATAGATGGAAAGGAGAATAGCTGATAGGGCAATCAGCAGCGAAGCCTTTATCTAGCGATAACATGTACGGAAGTATCAGACATCGAAAACTGTATAGACAGTGGTGGGTGCGATACGTAGATAAAGGAACGTTCAACGACTATCCCAATGGCGGTGAAATTCCGCAAGAGGAGTAGGGCCAAGCGGTGGGTGAGAATCCCTTAAATCGAAATGGAGGGCTACCTGAGAAGGTAGATGATATAGTCTCTTCTTACAGGAAACTGTAAGCTGTATAAACGGCATAGGAGTAGCGAACTTATGTGAAGGTAAAGGATGAGTCAATTCACGGCGTATTCGTCGGTATTTTAGCACAACAAATCTTCGCAGAACTTTCTGCAGAAGAGCAACAAGAAGTGCAAAAAGAAACACAAGAGTTATTAATGGAACTATATGAAATTGAAATGGCCTATACAGAAGAAATTTACACTTCTATCGGTCTTGTAGAAGATGTAAATCGTTTCGTTCGTTACAATGCGAATAAAGGGCTTATGAACTTAGGACTTGAGCCGAAGTTTGAAGAAGAAGAAATTAACCCAATCGTTTTAAATGGTTTACGTACAGATACGAAAAACCATGATTTCTTCTCTGTAAAAGGAAATGGTTACGTAAAAGCAACGAACGTTGAAAAGTTAGCTGACGATGACTTCGTGTTTAACTTTTAATATAGGATTATAAAGAAAAGCTGTCT
>NZ_QPEL01000256.1:0-797 GCF_008368965.1 Bacillus sp. AY2-1
GCAAATAAAAAAGAGAAAAATTAACTATTTCTGTTAGTTTTTCTCTTTTTTATTTGCTTTAGTATTTAATACTGCTCTAAATTTGTTATATAGGATTTTACTGCTTGTAATAAGAATTCTTCTTGCCCAATACCAGCATCCGCTGCCATTTGAACTACTTTTTTCTTGAATTCATTATCTGCATGAAATGTGAATGGCTCTACATTACTTTTAAAGTAAATCCCCTCTACATGTGGAAGGATCGTGCCAGATTTCATATGAGAATGTAAGTATTTAATTTCTTCTTGAAACTGCAATGGCTCTATTTGTAATACAAAAGGTTTAATTTCTAATTTGATAGTATCAGATGAAATATTCAATCGCATATTTGTGACACCAAGTTCTTTATAAAATAAGTTAATTAAATTATAAGTAATGGAATTAAATAATTGAGGCTTTTTAAATGAAAAAGATAAATACCCCCGTTTTGTAATTACAGCTTGTTTTGGAAGAGATTCAAAGGAATAATCATGTTCCTTATAAGTGGATAGCGGGAAAATTTCTTCATCCTCTGTAAGAATCTTTCCATCTGTTCCATTGATCTCTATTACCCTAGCTGCTTTTCCGGTATGTTGATGTCTTAATAATTGGTATAAATATATATCTTCTCCTTGAATTTTAGTAATGAATGTTTTTCGCTCTTTTGTTTTAGTTTTTTCATAATCTAGCATAAAAATTTCTAGCTCTTCCTCATCGATAAGATATACTTGTTTTCCTCGTTTTTCTACCTTTGTTGCAGGTAATTTTCCAGATTTGAT
>NZ_QPEL01000257.1:0-4237 GCF_008368965.1 Bacillus sp. AY2-1
CACTGAAAGGAAATTCAAAATGTATAAAATGATGCTGCTCATAAAACCCATACATCACGGATAATTACATCTATAAATTCAGATTTTCAGATTCTAAACTCTCTCTTTTTATTTACTTTTCCGCCGTATATTACAGAATTTTTATGATATTAAAATCCAGGTGTTATAAGCAACTATTGACTGTTATATATATATACCTATTATCATATTCCTTGTAACTGTAGGATTGTTCATTAATCTGTATATAGCACTTTCATCAGACCGAACTGTTCGGTCTGAAATAATTATAGGATGTGTATAAAATATGAAATTTCAAGTTGTTTTATTTGATGGGTTTGATTTAATGGATGCACTTGCTCCTTATGATGTCTTTCACGTTGCAGCAGCTCTTTCTCCAGAAGAAGTAACAGTGGAGTTAGTAACTGTCGAAGGGAAAAGATTAGTTAAAAGTGGAGTAAATGGCGTAAGAATCGAAGCCACAGGCATACTCGATCCAACCGCTGAAGGTGTAATTTTAATTCCAGGTAGTGCTGGCGATTCCTACGATGATGGACCAAATTCAGTTGTAAATAGGTTAAAAAAAGCTTCTGAGACGGAGTTGAAAACTATGCTACACCAAGCAGCACACAACCCTAATATTACTTTAAATACAGTATGCGTAGGTGCTAACCTTTTAGGCATGATTGGACTACTAAATGGTCGATATGCTAGTACACATTTTATGGGGATGGGTGCTTTACCTAAAATGGGAGCTACACCAGTGCATGCTCGTATCGTAGATGATGGAGATTTAGTATCTAGCGGTGGTGTTACTTCAGGGATAGATATTGCTATTTATACAATTGAACAAAAACTAGGACCAAAAATTGCACACGCTGTCGAGAAAATGATTGAATTTGAACGTAGAGGTACCGTTTGGACAAATAAAGGTAAAGAACCTATGGCTTTTTAAATAAAAGTTTTTACATTAGAGGTATCACCAGCATTTTAGAGATTTATCATATTTTCGAATAAAAAATGTAACAATTCTACTCGAGAAACCTAATAAGAAGAAAGTTAACTTTCTTCTTATTGCATTATTACTGGCTAAGTAGTTTAGATTTTCTTGTCCTGTTATTAAGACATGAAAGTCCCTACAAAATTTATGATAATGGCTATTTATCAACGATTGTTCATGATATTTTAGTTTAGACAAGAAAGTCAAAACTAAAATTTTATCGAACTAAATCTAATTGGTCTTGTGTAATAATTTAGGGTTCTTTTAGAAAGGTATATATTTAAAGTTAATTAGCTATGTGAAAATAAATTTCATGTTATTGTTAACTATAATTCTTAGATATACAAGAAGAACCGGGCAATTTATGATTGGTTCTTTTTGTATAGATTTTTTAATTTGATTATCTTATTTTAAATTTTCTTTAAAAGTTATCGTTACTGCATCTATAGGTGCATCATGAGTTGGTGGTATTTCTAGTAAATTGAGTAGAGTTGTTATTTAGTTTTAAAGAGTAAATCAGTAAAGAACGTCTCTATCTCTAAATCTTTTTTTGAAAATATCTCATGTTTTGCAACAAGTAGTTGTCTTAGAATATCATCTAATTTTTTAGAAATTTCAATGAAATCACTTTCTTCGCCTTTAATATGTTGACCATGTACCACAGTCGAACGACATCCATAAGCCTTTTTAATAAGATCGAAATACTCTTTCTTTGATTCATCTGAAGTGCCTAACAATAATGCAACACGTTCTGCAATTTTGCGGCTTACTTCAGACTTATCGGTAGTAAACAGGCATTCTAAAGCATTACAATAAGAAGCTATTTTCATTGGTAATATTGAACTTACTCTTGCACCAAGTGTAAAATAATGTGCCCTATCTAATTGTTTTGACCCTTTATTTCTAAATAGAATATCTGCATCAGGGTGCTTACCACCAAAACTCTTCTCTCCATATTCATCAATAGAAAAAGGTTTAAAATCACGAGCTGCTGATAGGATTTCATCTTTCGTAAAATTAGACTCTTTTCTTTCACATGTAGAAAAGCTCATATCAATTTATCGACGCTGAATTTTTTCTTGTGTTCCAATCTCCTTTTTATATCCAATAAATCATTTTCTTGTATTATCACTGACTGTCTACTTCCCTTTCTAAGAGCGGATATACAAATGTGCTCTTATTTATTTATCATCAAATCTTTATTTTAATCATACTCACATTTCCATCAGCATTTAGCCCCTTATCATTTATTCCTAGTTTAACAGCACTTTCTAACGTATATCCAACTTCAGAAAAAAGACTTACTTTCCAAACCACCAGGTCCAATTGAATCTTTAAACGTATTATCACAAAGTTTTAAATCCTAATATTTAACTATATTGTAACATTCGATATGCCCAAACTCCTGATAAATATGGTAGCATTTACCTGTAAGACAAAATATTAATATAGGAGGCAGATTTATTATGAACGCAAGAAAACCAAAATCATTTGTAAAACAATGTACAGGAATTGCTTTGGCTAGTATGATTGGATGTAGTGGTATTGGAGTTTTCGCAACAAATGTAAGTGCTGCCGAAAATGCTAATCCAGCTCCTATGTACCAATCTCTTCAAGCAGAAGTGATGACAATTACACAGTTACAAGATGCTATTCAGCATAAAAATGATCCTTTTATTAATCAAGTAAAAATATTTATTGATAAACATAAGACAGAATCAGAATTTTTATGGGGGAAAGTGAGTACTTCGTTAAAAAACGACATTGTAGACCTGCTTACAGGTGACAAAAAGCATTACTCTAATAAAATCAATAAAGCCCTTGTAAAACACTTTAGAGAAGTCCCTAAGTTATTGAAATTAGCAAGTCCTGAGTTTAAAAAAGAAATCATTCAATTACTAAAATACTTATAAAAATATCTACTAAGAGTTGATCTTTCAATGAATATTGATAGTAGTAGTTCCATAAATTTATATTTCCAAAGTATCTTTTAACTCGTAATATCTATATAAAAAAATTTAGAGTAAACAAGTGTAAGGAATGGAAATTGGTCTAAATGCACATAGGGTAAATCAATCTACAAAGTATTCAACTGTGGGTACAGTAAAGAATACTCAAGATTCTCCTTCTACTTATGGAAAAGAATCTAATAATGATTCTGTTATAAAATTTGATATTCGTTCATCAGACAACGATGTAAAACAACCTAGTGTCAAATTTACTGAAATGGATTTATGGAAAATGTTAAAAGATAAAGGTGTCCCCTTATGGATTATTACGGAGATGCTAAACAAGTTTCTTGCTGATAAAGAGAAGACACCTAGTCAAACTAACAATGATTCTCCGGCTGATGCTATTAATATTACTGAAATAACTAATGAAACAAGATTAGACGTAGTACTGTAGATTGTTAGTACGGCTCATATTGAAACCAAAAGATTATTAATCAAACCTTATCACATATCTGATGCAAAATCTTTATACGAATTACAAAAACATCCCAAAACAAACCGTTTTATGTCATCTCCGTCGTATTCACTAGAAGAAATACAAGATATTATTCTATGGAGCATAGAGATGAACAAAAAAACAACGTAAATAATATTGCTAAATTCAATCTTTATATTTTTGAAAAAGCTCGGATTTCAATTTGAAGAAAAAGTCAAAAATTTAAATGAAGAATTTAAAGAATTTGCAGGTATGCATTCTTTCTACATCACGAAAGATGTATTTTCAAAGAATTTAACAAATAATCGATAACTGACTAGTTATAGTGATCCGCCATATTACTATCAAGCTAAGCAATTTTTTGTTTCCTAAAACGATAAAAAGGACCTGAATTCTCATAAATAATTGTTATTATGAATAGAAGACTAACTCTATAGATATATATAGTTAGTCTTCTATTTCATTAATTTTAATAAAAGTATTATATTGTGTGCTTCTAATTGGTTTAAATGAAGAGGTAAAGCATCGTATCTTTTTAGAAACCTCACGTCTTTCTTACAAAGATTTTGTATTTATTTCAAATCTATAATTTGAAGTCTATTCAGAAAGTATCCACTTGGGTGTCTCCGTTTAAAGAAGTACCCATTTTCTTGTCTCGATATGCGGACAAGAAAATAGGTACTAAATGAACTAGATTTATTGGTAATTAAACATTGTACGCTAGAAAATTAGTTCCTACTTTCATGTCTTTCTACAACAAGGACATGAATCGCTAAACTATTTAGACAAGAA
>NZ_QPEL01000258.1:0-683 GCF_008368965.1 Bacillus sp. AY2-1
TATGATATTAGTTTTATAGGGACTGCTTTTGAAAATCGCCTTGCTTTCATTGATTCAATTGCCGAGTACTTAGCGACTAAAAACACTCTAATTGTAGGGAATAATTGGAATAGATTGAACAGTTATGAATTATTGAAAGAGAAAATCGTACTCTTACCATTTTTGGTTTACGAAAACAATACAGAATATTACAAAAGAAGCAAAATTAATATTAATATACATCGTTCTATTGAGGATTTAACATTTAATAGAAATGAACTAAAAATAAATGCTTGTTCAATTAACAACCGGACATTTGAAATAGCGAGTACAGGCTCTTTTCAAATGACAGATATTCGTTCTGATTTAGAAAATTGTTATATTCCAGGGGTACAAATTGAGACATTTACTTCTTCAGTTGATTTTATAGAAAAAGCAGAAATTTATTTAGCAAATCCAGAAAAAAGAAGGAAAGTTGCGATGGAGGGATTCAAGAGGACACTCATCGAACATACATATGATGAAAGAGTGAAACAGTTGTTAAAAATAATTGAAATCAACTTTAAAAAAGAAAATTAAGTTCTGCAGCAAATTTTTTCATTGAATTTTTAGAATAAAGGTACAAATCAAAAGAATATATGTTATGAAATATACAAGAAATCACATTCGGAATTCATTTTTTGGGTTGCTTTTTCATATTCTAA
>NZ_QPEL01000259.1:0-1104 GCF_008368965.1 Bacillus sp. AY2-1
TTAATTGCTCATTATTTTTTGGTATTTAAGAATTTTTAGTTTTTACTACTGTTAATTAGTTTCCACAGCTAATTGTAAACATACATTCTGCAGATACTGTACACATAGTACCATAGTTGTCTCCAAGTCCCATTCTTTTAGCAATGGCTCTAGATTCAGCACCGCCAAGACCACCGTTCACTTCTTGCATTTCTTGTTCATTAACTTCTTGTAGAAGATCACCAGCTGGGTTTTTTTCCTTCATTGAATATTTGTTTTGTAAAACAGGGTTTTTTAATAGTTCTTTCATTTTCAATCTCCTCCAAATGTAATTTAGTGAAAAACTATTAACCTGTCATCACTATTTTGTATCGGGACAATGCATTTTTTTTAAAATATTATGTATGTGACTTTTAATGGTATTTTGTGATTTGAAAAGTGTACTTTGTATTTGGGATCTACTATAACCTTGTTCTAAAAGGTTATATACCTCTCTTTCAGAAAAAGTTAAATCACTTAATATAAATTCCTTTTTTAAGAAACAATAATCGTTAATTAAAATTGCAAAAGGAGTGTATTGTTGGCAGCTATCTTTTATTTTTAATGGAAGACTTGAATATTCTTTCTTCAAGACATAATTTGTTGCACCGGCAGCAAAGGATGATTTTATTAAGCTACCATCATGTATGTTTGTAAGTATAATTATTTTCATATTTGGGCATACATTTAAAATTTTAGTAATTAAATTAAATTCTTTCGGATCTTCAATACTTAAAAGAATAGCATCTATAGTCAAAATTTTTACTAATTCTAATAACGTAACTGTATCACTTGTAGTGGCAATTATTTTAATATCTTTACTTTCTCTTATGGTATTATGTATTTTACTCATAAAATGGGTATTTTCTTCAAAAATCAATAGTTTAATCATATCCATTATAACCGCTCTCCTTTTAATAAAAAATTTATATATGACTCATTGGATAAATTAATATTCCATATCAACTTTTAGTTAGTCAAAGTAATAATTAGATATCTAATAAATTTCCATCTAAGCAAAAGAAAATTAAAATTCTTTATATTTATCTCTGGGTTTCTAGGAATACCCAAATTCAAAAAGTACGG
>NZ_QPEL01000026.1:0-12099 GCF_008368965.1 Bacillus sp. AY2-1
ACCTATTGTTGTTTTTTATTATTTTTGCAAGGAAAGATTATCAAAATATGTTCTGTAAGTATTAGAGAATTCAAAGTTGTTTTTTGCATCCCAATTAATAGACCAAGACATTAGGCCGCGGAATGCAGGATAGCCACTCTGATTTGAAAGTTTATACTTTCCTCCGAAAGGAATGCCCTTAATGATATAATCTAAAGCTTTTTTCATTTCAGTTGGAGAAATGTACCCGCCACTTGGAGCGGCCGCTGGAGCTGCAGGAAGTCCAATCATGACTTGATCCGAACGAAGAGCTGGGAAAATGTTATTTGCATTACCACCTACAGGAAAACCATGTAAGAGCATATCCGCCATAGCGACTTCGTAGTCTGCAGTACCTTGATTGTAGTTATTACCGTCCATTCCAATCCCGCTACCAGCATTGTAGTGTTGAACGTGAATGTATGTTAGTTTATCTTTCACTCCATAAATAATTGGTAAATATGCACCCCAGATGCTTCCGTATGCGCTATAACCGCCTTGAACATAAGCTGTTTCAGGAGCCATGCTTAATAGAAAATCTGGACCATAATGATCTGAGATTGTTCGAATAGCTGATATAAGATTTACGATTTGAGGAGTAGTTGGGTTTTTGAAATTAGTGTCATTTCCGTTTAAGTAAATACCCGATTCAAGGTCAATATCTATTCCATCAAAATCATATTTATCAATCAGAGATTGTATGGAATTAATAAAACGTTGCTTAGCGGCATTGTCAGGGAGTAAAACGACCCCATTTTGTCCACCTATTGAAAGAACTACTTTCTTTCCTTTACTTTTTAAATAAGAAATATCTGATTTGAATTCTGCATCTGTACCATATACAGGGGAAAATTCAACAGTGGAACGATCACCACCAGTTTCACCGAAAGATACATTGATTACATCCCATTTTGGTGAAACGTCTCTTAATTTAATAATGCCAGTACCGTTATCGAAGTTATGCCAGTATCCAACGAGTAATTTTGAACCTAAATTGTTTGCTGCTTGTGTTTGGAAAGGGGATAGCGGTAGTAGTAAGAACATTACTAAAATACAACAAAAAAATTTGAACTTGTTTAACATATTAACACTCCTATACAAAAAGTTGTCTAGATGTATAATCTTGTTTATTTAATGATATCTGAAAATTCTTTCTTTTGTAAGAGGACTATAATTTTCTCAACAATTGTGTATGGGAAAGTATTAAACCTAATGAAATAATTTTTGAAGGAGATTGAATTGCAATTGTTAAATTCAGAATATTTTGATATATTTTAAAGTATAGGACAAAATCTTTCGCACAGTACTCTTACATAAATTTCAAAATTTAGTTTGGAAGGGGATGTACAAGAGTTGGATAAAAATCTTAAGAAAGACCTCAAAATACGCCACATTACAATGATCTCAATTGGTGGCGTAATAGGAGCTGGTTTGTTTGTTGGAAGTGGTGCGGTTGTGCATTCGGCAGGACCTGGTTCTATCGTTTCATATGCATTAGCAGGGCTTCTAGTTATTTTCGTTATGAGAATGCTGGGGGAAATGGCAGCTATTAATCCGACAAGTGGTTCATTTGCAACATATGCAAGAGAAGCAATTGGTCCATGGGCAGGTTATACAATTGGGTGGCTATATTGGTTTTTCTGGGTAATTGTTATTGCAATAGAAGCTACAGCAGGTGCTGGTATTATTCAATACTGGATTCCGGAAATCCCACTCTGGTTATTAAGCTTAATATTAACGATTTTATTAACGTTGACGAATGTTTTCTCGGTGAAATCATTTGGAGAATTTGAATATTGGTTTTCATTTATTAAAGTAATAAGTATTGTTTTGTTCCTTTGCTTAGGTCTTGCTGTTATTTTAGGATTTGTACCAGGAACGGAAGCACCTGGCACTTCGAATTTAGTAGGGCAAGGAGGGTTTATGCCAAATGGTATAAGTTCGGTGTTACTTGGAATCACCGTCGTTATATTTTCATTTATGGGATCTGAGATTGTTGCTGTAGCCGCTGGAGAGTCTGCCGAACCTGTAAAAGCAGTAAAAACAGCAACAAATAGTGTGATTTGGCGTATTCTCGTATTTTTCATTGGATCGATCGCTGTAGTTGTTACACTCCTTCCGTGGAATTCAGCGAACATACTAAAAAGCCCATTTGTGGCGGTATTGGAACATATAGGGATACCAGCGGCAGCACAAATTATGAATTTTATCGTTTTAACAGCTGTACTTTCTTGTTTAAATTCGGGTTTATATACGAACTCAAGAATGCTTTTTTCAATGGCAGAAAGAGGAGATGCACCAAAGGCATTTTTGAAATTGAATAGTAGTGGTGTTCCGGTTCGGGCGGTTTTATTTGGAACTTTCTTTGCTTACATTGGAGTTGTTTTTAGTTACATATCTCCAGATAAAGTATTTTTATTTTTAGTGAATGCATCTGGCGGTATTGCATTACTCGTTTATCTCGTTATAGCAATTTCACATTTCAAGATACGTAAAAAAATGGGGAAAGCAGAACAACAAAATTTGAAAGTGAAGATGTGGCTTTTTCCATATGTAACATATGTTACAATTGCTGCGATTATAGCAGTTTTAGTTGCAATGATCGCAATTGAATCTTTACGTTCACAGGCACTATTAACGATGCTTGTTACTCTTCTTATAATAATTTCTTATTTTATTTTTAATAGAAATAAAAATAGTACAGTATTGAATTCCGAAAGTAAAAATGAGGAATCTGTTCGATTCTAATTTCTTGTTTTAGAAGAGAGTTACACCCAATCATTGCTATAAAAGAATCATAGAAACAAGTAATTACTATTGTCATAGTGAATATAAACTTTTTTCTTGACTTTTTATACGAAGGCGAGCAGAATGGTAAAAAAGGAAGGGGGGATGATGTTGGAAGAGTACGTATTAGAGCTGTATAACTTGTTATATACGACAGAATGGCAAGATATTGTTTCGTTTCTAGGAATAGTATTTTGCATGAAAATTGTAATTGTATATATGGAAGAGCAAGGTATGTTCTATTCCTTCTCATCTCCGTTCGATGTGCAGCGCGAGCCGTTGCTAAACTATGCCAATGTGAATTACGAACAATTTCCTTTTGTACTATTCTTTATGATTCGATTTATAACAGCAATTGTAAAGAAGAAGGAAAGTGATGATGAAGAGTGCCACGCAACTTGTAAGGTAGCTAATGTTTTTTAAGCTAAATACAAGGAGGAGATTTATATGTGGTTTCGATTTCTTATGATTGGTTTCTTTTCATTAACAGCAATTTCATTAATGGGATATCAAGTGTCTGAAATTTTTCAAGCATATAGCGATACATTTTTTAACAAAAATTAATCGCGTTGCTATTTGAATAATAAAGCGATAAAATCCTTCTTAAGAAGTTTTATTAAGAAGGATTTTTTTCTTTGTCTTGTCTTGCTGTGTCAAACTATTGTCACATTTACACTGTGAATAATATGTTAAAATAGTGAGGTTATGTATACATACTTGAAGGAAGAGGGAGTGACCATTTTGGTGAATCAATCAACAAATCAGAAAAGCTATGCTCCTATTGTGATAACGCTTTCTGTAATTGTAAATGCGATTATTTTATTTTTGTTCTTTGGACCTGTTGGCTATGAAGGAGAAGTACATTTTGATGTAACAATTTTACCAATGTTAAATGCGATTTTTAATAGCTTTACGTTCGTATTCTTATTAGCAGCTTTATACTCTATTATTAAAAAGAATGTGAAAATGCACCGTGGTTTTATCCTCGCAGCATTTACAACGACGTTGCTATTTTGTGTTTCTTATTTATCGTATCATTACTTGGCGCCAGCAACACATTTTGGCGGAGAAGGGTTCATTAAATATGTGTACTTCATTATTTTAATTACGCATATTATCCTTGCTGCAATTATTGTACCACTTGCATTGTTTGCACTTGTATTTGGTTTTACAAATCAATTAACACGTCACCGTAAAATTGTACGTTGGACGATGCCAATTTGGTTATATGTAAGTTTATCTGGTGTTATTGTTTACTTAATGATCTCACCTTATTATCAATAAAAGTCTCAGCCCTTAGGCTGGGGCTTTTTTGTTAAGCAAATCTTTTTGTGAAATGAAAAAAATATGGTATACAAAAGTATAGTTGCTTTTCATATAGAAGGGATGGTAAAGAAATATGCAAAATTTTGTATTTCGTAATCCAACGAAACTTATTTTCGGTAAAGATCAATTAGAACAGTTAAAAACTGAAATTCCACAGTTTGGTAAGAAGGTTCTTCTCGTATATGGAGGAGGCAGTATTAAAAGAAACGGTATTTATGATAATGTAATTTCTATTTTAAAGGATATTAATGCAGAAGTATTTGAATTGACGGGTGTTGAACCGAATCCTCGTGTATCAACTGTAAAGAAAGGGATTCAAATTTGTAAAGATAATGGAGTTGAATTTATTTTAGCAGTTGGTGGAGGAAGTGTAATCGACTGTACGAAAGCGATTGCTGCTGGTAGCAAATATGATGGAGATGTATGGGATATTGTAACGAAAAAAGCATCTGCTAGTGAGGCATTACCATTTGGCACTGTACTTACTCTTGCTGCGACAGGTTCTGAAATGAATGCAGGCTCGGTAATTACAAATTGGGAAACGAATGAAAAGTATGGATGGGGAAGCCCAGTTACATTCCCGCAGTTTTCAATTTTAGATCCAGTTCATACTGCATCTGTACCGAGAGATCAAACGATTTATGGTATGGTAGATATTATGTCACATGTATTAGAACAATATTTCCATCATGGAACGAATACAGAACTACAAGACCGTTATTGTGAATCTGTTTTAAGAACAGTCATTGAAACAGCACCTAAGCTTTTAAGTGATTTAGAAAATTATGAGCATAGGGAAACAATTTTATATTGCGGAACGATGGCGTTAAATGGCATTTTAGCGATGGGAGTAAGAGGTGACTGGGCAACTCATAATATTGAACATGCAGTTTCTGCTGTTCATGATATACCGCATGGAGGTGGGCTTGCGATTTTATTCCCGAACTGGATGAAACATGTTGTAGAGGAAAATGTAAGTCGTTTTAAACAGTTCGCTATTCGTGTATTTGATATAGAAACAGATGGCAAAACAGATAAAGAAGTGGCGTTAGAAGGAATTGAGGCACTGCGTCAATTTTGGACTTCAATTGAAGCGCCAGCAACATTAGCTGATTACGGTATTGGAGAAAATGAAATTGATATAATGGCTAATAAAGCGATGGTGTATGGTGAATTTGGTAACTTTAAAAAATTAAATAAAGATGATGTTCTAAGTATATATAAAGCTTCTTTATAAGTGAATTTAGAAAAGAAACCTATTTGATTGTTTGATCGAATAGGTTTCTTTTTTGCTGTTTATAAGCGTTTATGAATGTTTGTGATTATTTTTGACTGTTTATGGTTGATTTTTGTGACCGTTTTCATTATACTGTAATCAAAGAAGAGGTGAATAAAATGTTAACTCCTGAACGTCATCAAATGATATTGCAACTTGTAAAAGAACAGAAAGTTGTAAAATTACAGCAATTAGTTGAAAGAACAGAAAGCTCTGAGTCGACAATTCGCCGTGATTTAGCACAATTGGAAAAGCAAAGGTTATTAAAAAG
Organism: Bacillus sp. AY2-1; assembly: GCF_008368965.1. Lineage (NCBI taxonomy): Bacteria > Bacillati > Bacillota > Bacilli > Caryophanales > Bacillaceae > Bacillus > Bacillus sp. AY2-1. The sequence continues at coordinate 5,679 of NZ_QPEL01000026.1, forward strand.
AGTTCATGGTGGTGCCGCTGTTTTAACAGGAAAAGGGCAAGAACCAACGATGGTTGAAAAATCATCCAAAAACATTCAAATAAAACAACAAATTGCTAATTATGCGGCTAGCGTTGTTGAACAAGGTGATTGTATTTATTTAGATGCAGGGAGTACAACATTTGAAATGATTCCATTTTTAATCAATAAAGATGTTACTGTCGTTACGAATGGACTTATGCATATTGAAGCTTTAGTTGAAAATAATATTCGTGCGTATTTACTAGGCGGAATGATGAAGAGTAGGACGAAAGCTTTAATCGGTGCTATGGCACAGGAAAGTATGCAGAAGTATCGCTTTGATAAATGTTTTTTAGGTGCAAATGGTGTACATGAACAGCTTGGCTTTACAACGCCAGATCCAGAAGAAGCGCTCCTAAAACAAATGGCATTAACATTAGCAAACGAAGGATATTTCTTAATTGATGAAAGTAAGTTTTCAGAAGTTGCGTTTGCGAAAATTGCAAATGTTGAAGATGCAAATATTATTACAAACCATTTAGAAATTGATTTAGAAAAATATAAAAAACAAACCAATGTAATTGAGGCTGATAAACAATGATCTATACAGTTACTTTAAACCCATCTATTGATTATGTAGTGCAAGTTCCTTCTTTTGATTTAGGAACAATAAATCGAGCGGAGAAAGATATGAAGTTTCCTGGAGGAAAAGGAATTAATGTTTCTCGTGTTCTTCAGCGTTTAGGTGTTAAAAATATAGCACTTGGATTTACTGGTGGATTTACTGGTCAATTTATTAAAGAGGTATTACAGACGGAAGGTGTAACAACAAACTTCGTCCAAGTAGATGAAGATACTCGCATTAATGTGAAAATAAAAGGGAAAGAAGAAACAGAATTAAATGGCCAAGGTCCTATTGTAACAAAAGAGCAGTTCGAACAGTTAATGAAAAAAATTGAGAGTATGCAACCTGGAGATTGTGTTGTACTCGCTGGGAGTGTACCAGTCTCTATTCCAAGTACCTTTTACGAATCAATCGCTGCGTTTGGAGCTGAAAAAGGTATTCGTGTAGTAGTAGATGCAAGTGGAAGTGCACTGCAACATGTAATTAAAAATAAGCCGTTTTTAATTAAGCCAAACCACCATGAACTTGGTGAGTTGTTTGGAGTGGAGCTTTCAACAGTAGAAGACATTTTACCTTATGGAAGAAAATTAATTGAACAAGGTGTAAAACACGTTATCGTATCGATGGCTGGAGAGGGAGCTTTATTATTTACGGCAGAAGGTATATATGAAGCGACTGTTCCAAAAGGTGTTGTAATTAATTCAGTTGGGGCCGGAGATTCTCTTGTTGCAGGGTTTGTAGGCAAATATGAACAGACAAAAGATATTGAAAAGGCATTTCAATACGGCGTTGCAACAGGGAGTGCAACAGCATTTTCAGCTGATTTATGTAAGAAGGAAAAAGTAGAAGAATTATTGTCGCAAGTAATTGTAGCTAAGCGATAGGGGGAAGCAACATATGAAAATTACAGAACTATTAAAAAGGGATACAGTCATTATGGATTTGACAGCTTCAAATAAAGAAGCTGTCATAGATGAATTAGTTGAGAAATTAAACGGGGCAAATCGTTTAAATAGTAAAACGGAATTTAAAGAAGCTATTTTAAAGCGGGAGTCCCAAAGTACGACTGGAATAGGGGAAGGTATTGCAATACCTCATGCGAAGACAAAGGCTGTTAAACAACCATCGATTTGTTTTGGTAGAAGTGTAAGCGGTATCAATTATGAGTCGCTTGATGGACAACCGGCACACTTATTCTTTATGATTGCTGCAAGTGAAGGAGCGAATAATACTCATTTAGAAACGTTGTCTCGTTTATCGACATTATTAATGGATGAAGGGTTTCGCAAGCAACTATTAGAAGCGAAGGATGAAAGTGAGCTTCTTCAACTATTTGATGAAAAAGAGAATGAAAAAGAAGAAGAGATTGAAGTTGCAAAACCAGAAGGAAATGAACCGTACGTACTTGCTGTTACAGCTTGCCCAACTGGAATCGCTCACACATATATGGCGGCGGATAGCTTAAAAGCAAAAGCGGCAGAGTTAGGAATAGCGATTAAAGTTGAAACGAACGGATCAACAGGTATTAAAAACGGTTTAACGAAAGAGGATATTGAACGTGCAACAGCTATTATTGTTGCGGCAGATAAACAAGTAGAAATGAATCGTTTTGCTGGTAAACATGTCATTCAAGTGCCAGTTGCTGATGGGATTAGAAAAACGGAAAATCTGCTTAAACGAGCTGTCAAACAAGATGCACCAATCTTTAAAGGTGTAAAAGAGGATGGGAAAACAGAAAGTATTGAGAGAGAAAAAGGATTAGGAATTTATAAGCATTTAATGAGCGGTGTAAGTAATATGCTTCCATTCGTTGTTGGTGGCGGGATTTTAATAGCGCTAGCATTTTCGTTTGGTGGTATAAAGGCGGAAGGTCCTTTAGCTGAATTGTTCATGTCAATTGGTGGAGGAAAAACAGGTGCGTTTTTATTCCTTGTACCAATTTTAGCTGGATTTATTGCAAGCTCTATTGCTGATCGTCCTGGTTTTATGCCTGGTGTTGTAGGTGGATTTTTAGCGGCGAATGCGAATGCTGGATTTTTAGGTGGATTAATTGCTGGTTTCTTAGCTGGATATGTTGTTTTAGGGTTAAAAAGATTATTTTCAGGACTACCAGTACAATTAGAAGGAATTAAACCTGTTTTGTTATATCCAGTCTTTGGATTATTGATTACAGGAGTTGTAATGCAAAAAGTAGTAATTCCGCCTGTAGTAGCATTAAATGAAATGTTGACAGGGTGGTTAAATGGTTTAAATGGTACGAATGCTATATTACTAGGTCTTATTTTAGGTGGTATGATGGCAATTGATATGGGTGGTCCAATTAATAAAGCGGCATTTACGTTTGGTATTGCTGCAATAGAAGCACAGAATTTTGGAGTGCACTCAGCAGTTATGGCTGGTGGTATGGTACCGCCACTTGCGATTGCATTCGCAACTACATTCTTTAAATCAAAGTTTACAGAAGCGGAACGTAAATCTGGTTTAACAAATTATATTATGGGAGCATCGTTCATTACAGAAGGTGCGATTCCGTTTGCAGCTGCAGATCCGGTTCGAGTAATCGTAAGTTGTGTTGTTGGTTCAAGTATTGCAGGTGCGTTATCTATGTTATTCCAAATTACATTACCGGCACCGCATGGTGGATTATTTGTAATAGCATTAGTAAATAAACCGTTACTATATATTTTCTCTATATTAATTGGAACGATTGTCTCGGCTATTATGCTAGGTGTTTGGAAAAAGAAAGTTCAATAACAAATGAAAAGAGAGCAGCTTTTAGTAGCTGCTTTCTTTTTATTACAAAAAAATAGGTTAACAATGGAATATTGATGCTTTTTGGTAAAAGATGTAATGAATTTTGGGTTTTTTGTAACAAAAAAGTAACACTGTAATTTTTTCTGGAAAAAGTTCTTGTGCTCGTATGTAAAAAATATATGAAAACCATTGGAGATTGTATTAAAAATACATTTTATTAATATGGAAATTTATGTTACAGCTCATTAATCGTATATTACGAATGCTTTGTAATTGTGTGATTTCTAAAAATTCTAAAAATCTGTTGCTATAATGAAAATACGAAAACAAAGCAAATGGAGGCTATTCATGAAAAAATTATTAAGTATAGCAACAGCAGCAGTTTTTGGTCTTGGGATTTTTGCAGGTTCTGCTAAAGCGGAAACAATTGTAACGACAGACGTATTAAATGTTAGAGAAAACCCAAATGTAGAGTCAAAGCTTGTAGGTAAAGTGTTAAGTGGGAATACACTAGATGTTATAAATACAGAAAATGGATGGACAAAAATTAAGTTGAACGGTAAGGAAGCGTTTGTAAGTGCTGAGTTTACAAAGAGCACATATTATGTAACGGCGGGCGTATTAAATGTTCGTGCTGGAGCGAATACTGATTCTGAAATTTTAGGTAAACTTAATAAAGGTGATGTGATTGAAACGACGAATCAAGTTCAAAATGAATGGTTACAATTCGACTACAATGGAAAAGTCGGATATGTTCACGTGCCATTTTTAACAGGAACGGCACCTGTAATTGAAAAGAAAGAAGTTGTAGCTCAAGAAGAAGCGCCGGCTAGAACAAATACGCCGGTTAAAAATAATACAGCAGTTAAGAATAAAGAGTCTGTTAAGAGTAACGATTCTATTAAGAAGGTAGAATCAAGTAAACCTGTGGTAAAAGAAAAGCCGGCTGCAAAACCAGTTGCGAAATCTACTGAAACAAGTGCGCCTACTGGTGGTCGTGAAATTACAGTAGAAGCGACGGCATATACAGCAGATCCGAGTGAGAATGGTTCGTATGGTGGTCGTGTATTAACTGCAATGGGGCATGATTTGACAGCAAATCCAAATATGAAAGTAATTGCTGTTGATCCGAAAGTAATTCCGCTTGGCTCAAAAGTATGGGTAGAAGGATATGGAGAAGCGATTGCTGGAGACACTGGTGGTGCGATTAAAGGAAATCGTATTGATGTATTAGTCGGTTCAGATGGTAGTGCTAATAGCTGGGGGCGCAAATCTGTAAAAGTGAAAGTTATACAATAGGTTATCGATATTAATATAAAAAGCGGTTGCTTGAAATTATGTAAGCAGCCGCTTTTTATGGATTATTGAAATGGATAAATAGTTTTACCTGTAATAATTTTATATGCACTGCAAAATTGCGTTTGTATATATTCTGTATTTTTATTTTCTACATGTAATGTTGTTTCATGGAGAGTAGAATGAAAAGCCCGTAGTAAACAATTTAGGGCGAAGTATAATTCCTCTTGTGAACAATTTTGTTCTTTTGTAGAAGTAGCTAAAATGAGGTCTTTTGTCAAAGATGAAAAATTGATGGTGGATTGTTTCATAGTTAACTCATCCTCTCGAAACTATTTTTATCATGTATATGCAGAATTGGACAAACTATGTTCTTTTTTATATGTAATTTCATGTACCGAAATGAAAGAACTTGCAATCATGCCGTTAAAATTGGTAAGATTGGGTATAATCAATAGATGGAGTATATTACATAAAGAGAGTTGAATGATATGGGAGAATTGCAACGTGAAAAAGTTGCTGTCATCATTGGACCAACTGCTGTTGGAAAGACGAAGTTAAGTATCGATCTTGCCAAAGCGTTGAACGGTGAAATTATTAGTGGTGATTCCATGCAGATCTATCGAACGATGGATATTGGAACTGCAAAGGTAACAAAAGCAGAGATGGACGGAATTCCACATTATATGGTCGATATAAAAAATCCGGAAGATTCATTTTCTGTCGCGGAATTTCAAGAACGTGTTCGCAAGCATATTCAAGAAATTACAGAACGTGGTAACTTACCAATTATAGTTGGTGGAACCGGTCTTTATATACAATCTGTTTTATTTGATTATCAGTTTACAGATGATGCTGGTGATGTGATATACCGAGAGCAAATGGAAAAGTTAGCTTTAGAACGCGGTGTGGAATATGTACATAAAAAATTGCAAGAAGTAGATCCAGAAAGTGCAGAGCGTATTCATGCAAATAATGTACGACGTGTCATTCGGGCGTTAGAAATTTTCCACACGACGGGTGAAAAAATGAGTGACCAAATTGAGAAACAAGAAAAAGAGTTACTCTATGATGTTTCATTAATTGGCTTGACAATGGATCGAGAAATGCTATACGATCGCATTAACTTACGAGTGGATTTGATGATGGAACAAGGCCTATTAGAGGAAGTAGAAGGGCTGTATAATAGAGGGATACGAGATTGTCAATCTATTCAAGCGATTGGATATAAAGAAATCTATGATTATTTTGAGAATCGAGCCTCTTTAGAAGATGCGGTATCACAATTAAAGACGAATTCGCGTCGTTATGCAAAGCGTCAATTAACGTGGTTCCGTAATAAAATGGATGTCACGTGGTTTGATGTTACAGACGGTGAAAAAACGTCAGAAATTTTACGATACATAGAAGGAAAGTTACAAGTAAAGTCGAATAATAGTAAGTAGAGAAAAAGAGGAGGATTCGACATGAAGCAATCAATCAATATTCAAGATCAGTTTTTAAATCAACTCCGTAAAGAAAATACGTTTGTTACGCTGTACTTATTAAATGGTTTCCAGCTTCGTGGACTAATTAAAGGATTTGATAATTTTACAGTCCTACTGGAAACAGAAGGTAAGCAACAGCTTATTTATAAACATGCAATTTCTACATTTGTACCACAAAAAAATGTTTCAATTGAATTAGAATAGTAATGAATTATTGTACATAACAAAAAAAGAGCGAGTTTGAACTGCACCCCAATTG
>NZ_QPEL01000260.1:0-2634 GCF_008368965.1 Bacillus sp. AY2-1
GCAAATTCTGTGCTCTATATGGTTATTGAAAATTGGAGGTCATTTTGTCGGTATGAGGATTTTTGCCATAATAGCTGTAATTATTATAGGACTAATCTTTTTTAAAACAATAATGTTGCAGATACTTGCACTTTTAGCGCTGATCTTCGTGATTATAATTGGAGCATACTATCTATTTCAAATTCTTTTGGGGTGTATAGGACTAATTGTGATAGTTGTTGGAGCTATCATGGCCCTTTCTTTAATCATATATGCAGTTACAACTTGGTTTTAAACAATGTAAATATAACATTTCTTAAAACTATTTAGTTTTTTGGGATTATACCTTATAGAAAGGAATGATTCGGTATGCATGAATCATGTGGGGCATAGAGATGGAAAATTTAAAAGATAAACTCTGGGGGATTTTTAAAAGTTCGATAGGACCTGTGCTTTTATTTGCAATGGTTTTTGTATTTGTTATTGATTGGAACGGCTTAAAAACAATAGATTATGTTTTTATTATATCAACTATCTTTTTTGCAGTAGTCACACTACTTAATATAGTTACGACAATTATAAATGAACGATTATAAAAGCGAGGGATTAAGCATGTATGAATTAAAAAGTAAAGAGGATATTGAAAAATTTGTAAATGATTATATTTTGACAACATCAGAAGCAATGGAAATAATGAATGTAAATCGCGCTAGGTTAAATGTATTAGTTAAGAAGGAACGGATTATCCCATTAAAACAAATGAAAAATATAAGTTTGTTTTGGAGATCAGATGTGGAAAAATTAAGTGAAGAACTGGCAGTATTAAGAAAGAAATATCGTCCGTTTGAATAATGTATTCGTTTAATTAATGTAGTTATTTGCAATTCTAAAACTCTGAGGAATATTTTTTGAAATGTATATGTGAAATAAAAAGGGGGGCGGCTCAACTTTGAGTGGCTCCTTTTTTAATAGAGTTAAAATAGCATGGATTATCTTGAATTTACAGAAAGGTCTTTATATATTAGAATTTATTTTCTTGCATTGAGAAAATGAGTTCCTAATATTCATAATAATTAAATGAAATTTTTTGCATATTATAAATATTTACTGTAATGTAAATTTTGTTACAGTTAAGGTGAGAGTTATAAAACTATTAAAGGGGAAATTTTTATGTTCAAGAAATTAGTAGTGGGAGCATTAGCAACTGGTTTTGTATTAACAGGGGGTATGGGAGCTTCAGCTGCAACATCTACAGTTGATAATACTAATAAAAAACTTGATTCACCACAGTTTTCATCTTATGACATCTATGAATATCATACTAGTTGTCCTAGACTTACTAGTAATGCTCCTTATAGAATGTCAATGATAAATGAAAATGGGATTTTCGCTAACTCTTTTACTGATCCAGAAACAGGAATCACTTGGTACTTTAAAGGAACTGGGGCTCATAAGTCCATTGGATGCTACGAGGGAAAAAAAGAAATAATCAAAGATACCCCTATAAAGGAAATACAGCAAGAAAGGTATTAATTAAAGAATAGCATCCGTAATGGGTGCTTTTTCTTTGTTATATAGAAATTACACAATAATGAACAAATTTAACACCTAAAAAGAAATTGGGTATAAGCACATTATTTTTAGAGATACATATTATATATCATGAAAAACTTCTTTGTTTTTCAAATAACGGACAGAATGATGTGAACGAAACTCGCAGCAATAGTACATAAAAAGTTCGCCTTAATTGGTGAACTTTTTATTTTGGACCAAATGGACATTGGTAAAGGAAATAAGAGGTGACTTTAACACTAGATGTCTTGTATGTCGTTAAGGAAAGGTCAGCGTAATAGACGGAAAAGATAAGGTTTCTAAAGCCTAATATGTCTCCACATAGCTATCAAGATAATAAACGAAATACCTAAAATGAGAAAATTGATATCCTCAAGTGAAGGTTTATAATTTTTTGCCTTGAGATCCTTTTACAACTTTTAAGTTGATGTATATGTGAATTCTTTCTTCCAAAGAATTCATTATCTACAGAAAGGTATTTAAGGTTATTGTAAGGTAAATGAAAGTTACCTGAAAGAATCTCAGTTTAATATAAAAGTATGAATTAACACAGGAGGGATGAAATAATGTTAAAGAAACTGGGAATAGGTTTAGTAACTTCCTTAATTTTGTTGAGTACAAATGGTATTGCTGATGCATCTACTAACAGTGTACATGTAAAAAATGAAATGATATCTAAGAGCCAAAAAAAGTGCAGTGACTGTTGGCGTGTTGGTCAATCTAGAGTTGAGGAAGGAGTTGCAGCAAAGCATACAATAAAAGGTGGAGAAAAAGTTGTAAAAGTTACATTACAAGACGATGGAATGGTTAGGATGGATGTCATTGGCAAAGGGTTTGCTGAAGTTAAAGTAACTAGGGAAAATGGGAAAAGTGTATATTATCAGTTTGAGGTAATTTAATTATTAATCAAATATAGGTTTTCATTTTAGAACGTTGCCTTCCTATAATTAGGAAGGCTTTTTTTATTACGTAAATAGGATAAAATAATAGTTCGCTAAATTGGCTAGGAACATAACTAAAAATGTCAGAGGAAATTTAGTAAATTGTTTCACATGAATCATCTTCTCTTGTTTGGATTAATAC
>NZ_QPEL01000261.1:0-631 GCF_008368965.1 Bacillus sp. AY2-1
TAGTTTAATGGAAGATGTTATGAATCAATTTCATAATATTGCCAAGCGCTCCTTTTTGCCTCAAACGAAGGAAGAAGCTCATAAAATGATTCGAAATCAAGTTAGAGCATTTCTCCAACTAGCAAAGAAAGAACGAGCTATTTTACAAGTTGTAGAAGAAGCAATCGGATTATCAAAAGAGATACGTAAAAAATGGGACGAGATACGGGAACGCTTCATAAACAATATTACGCAGGATATTACATACTCTCAAGAAAGTGGATTAGCACAGCCTGAATTAAATAAAGAAATTGTAGCACGTGCTTGGTTCGCAATGAATGAGATGTTTCTTTGGGCGATTGTGAAAAATGATAAAAAATTAGAGTTAGAAGAGATAGTACATACATTGACGGAAATGTATACGACGGGGTTATATAAATAGCACACCTGCAATAAATACGGTGTGCTATTTTACATTTATAAAAATATTTTATCTAGGTATGGCAATGCTAAAAGGGGCTTTTCAGATAAAGGGAAATATTTTAGTTTTAACGATTCACCATCTATCGATTTCAACTCGCCACCGCTAACTTCACACTCAAACACAACAATAATATATTCTACTTCATCACCATTCGGATATGTATGGCGG
>NZ_QPEL01000262.1:0-617 GCF_008368965.1 Bacillus sp. AY2-1
TGAGCCCGACGAGCTACCGTGCTGCTCCACCCCGCGATAATACTATTTATATAAAATTCATATGGTGGAGGATGACGGGATCGAACCGCCGACCCCCTGCTTGTAAGGCAGGTGCTCTCCCAGCTGAGCTAATCCTCCAAAGTGGTGACCCGTACGGGATTCGAACCCGTGTTACCGCCGTGAAAGGGCGGTGTCTTAACCACTTGACCAACGGGCCAAATATTATAAATCCTATGGCGGAGAGCAAGGGATTCGAACCCTTGATACGCTTGTGACGTATACACGATTTCCAATCGTGCTCCTTCGGCCAACTCGGACAGCTCTCCAATGGCTCCGCAGGTAGGAATCGAACCTACGACCGCTCGGTTAACAGCAGATAGCTCTACCGCTGAGCTAATGCGGAATAATATTGCCTGGCAACGTCCTACTCTCACAGGGACAAGGTCCCAACTACCATCGGCGCTAGAGAGCTTAACTTCCGTGTTCGGTATGGGAACGGGTGTGACCTCTCTGCCATCATTACCAGACTGTATTCATTTAAGACAATCATTATTATAACTTATTCACTTTAAAAGTCAACAAATTTTTTATGTTCTCTCAAAACTAGATAACATTGC
>NZ_QPEL01000263.1:0-2493 GCF_008368965.1 Bacillus sp. AY2-1
TATTTAATGGGAAAAATGATGAATTTACTACATATGATCAAGTAATAAAATGGAAGCAATATACAAGTAAAACGTGTACTTTTCATTCTTTTGAAGGTAGTCATTTCTTTCTAAATGAAAATATTGAAGAAATAGCAAAGAGTATTATAGGAAAATTAAATTCTAAAAGATTATCAACTAGTTTTTAGGATTTTTCTAAGTATGCTCATGCCTAAGAAACAAAAATATGAAAGATGAAAAATACAGGCATTGCTGAAATATTGTTGAATATATGCATAGAAGCCTAAACGAACTGTTTAAAGGTAGAAACTCTAAGCAAAATGTACATGAATTAACTTTAGTTTAAGCTGGCTTTACCTATAATACCATCAAGATTCCTTATTATACTTAGTACAAAGTACACAACAGTTAGAGAGGCTGTATGTAAAGCAAATGAATATGTGAAGTGAAAAGGCCGACTCTTATAATTATGAGTGGGCCTTTTGGTTTTATGGATATCAAATTAGTGAGCAACATTTCAAAGGGTATCTTGTGATATAACTAAGTAGAATTTTTTAAACAAGGGGATGATGAGATGAATAAATTGAAGGGGAAAATTGCATTAGTAACAGGGGCTAGTAGAGGAATAGGCCGAAGTATTGCATTACATTTGGCACATGCTGGTGCGTTAGTCGTTGTTCACTATAGTAAAAGAAAAGAAGAAGCAGAAAGTGTAGTGGATAAAATTAAACAAGATGGCGGTTCCGCATTTGCGATTCGTGCAGACTTAAGTACTTTTAATGGCATTAATAACTTGTATTCAATGATGGATCAATCTCTTCAAAAATATATAGGTAATACTACATTTGATATCCTTGTAAACAACGCTGGAATTGAGCAGGTTTTAACATTAGAGGAATCTACAGAGGAGTCTTTTGATGAGGTTATGAATATTAATGTGAAAGCTCCATTTTTCATTATTCAGAAGGCTTTGCCACGTTTAAAAGATGGGGGAAGGATTATAAATATTTCGTCTTTTGTCACAAGGGTAGCCTCCCCAAGTGTTTTTGCCTACAGTATATCTAAGGGGGCAATAAATACACTCACTCATACTTTAGCTCAACAACTTGGTGTTCGTGGTATTACAGTAAATGCAATTCTCCCAGGCATAATTAACACAGAAATGAATGCTGAGACATTGGGCAACCAAGATGGACAAAAATATGCTGCAGGTTTATCGACCTTTAATAGGTGGGGGGAACCTAATGATATAGCTGATATTGTAGGTTTTCTTTCATCATCAGACAGTCGTTGGATAACTGGTGAGTTAATTGATGCAAGTGGTGGATCTTGCTTATAATATTAGAGGAAAAGCCAACTTAAATTAAGTTGACTTTGCAATTCTATTATTTGTTTGTTAAACCAGTGAACTATGTACCATTTTTTAGTTCTTAGAATAGTCACCTTGAGATGGGGCCAAATGTAGTAAGTCAATCAGGGGAGAGAACTAATTATGCTTTAGTATGATTTATGATAAGTATAAATGGTAAAAAGCAATGAATATGCACAATTTCATATGTAAATAGGTACTTTTTGTTAACTCTTTTAAAGGGAAGGAAATGTATGAAATTATTATGATAGAATCAATTTGTATTAAATCGAAAGGGGATGAGAGTATGCTAAAAAGAATGATTATAGGAGTTTCATCATTATTAGTGGGAGCAACAGTTGGCTTAGCGACTGATGTATCCGCAGCACCTGCACCACCATTAACATCATTAAATGTGGTAAAAGTTGAATCTCAATTAGGCGGGGTTGAATTTATTGGTCCTAATAATTTAAGTACAGCTAAAGATCACGGAGGGAGCTATTTATACATTTATACAAATGAAATGGGATATGGTAGAAATCCAATTGCTCAAATGAGTGGTCAAAAACTAAAAAAAGTAGATTCTAAGATGATTGATATAAATGGGGATAGAACAGTGGATGGATGGGAATATAAATGGGATGCTTCAGGACAGCAAAATGGGCAATTTAAATATCAAAATACATCTACAAATGCACCTTGGAATACATTATCTACGTCATTAAATATTAAATAAACTAACAGAAGAATTCGATGTTATTTTTTTATGTTTGTTATATATGTAACGTTTGGATACCTAAAGGAGTCTACGTTTTTAAGTAGGCTCTTTCTAACTAATGATAAGATATCAGCAAATAGATAAACTATTTTTTCTAATCGACAAATTAAAAGTTTACATAACATTTTTCTGGTAAACAATTCTAGGTTTAATAGTGTAATCAATAAAGTAAGGAAATCTTTCATAAAATCAATTAAGTTATTTAGTGGGTCTTTCATCATAAATATCTAAAACTACATATTTATGAAATTTTATAAAATTTTCACTTTATATTTAGTCCTAAATCATACGATTTTAATACAAAATACTATAATTTGATTAGTAATAGCAGCTGTCTCTTATACACATTCCGAGCCCACGAGACTCC
>NZ_QPEL01000264.1:0-1533 GCF_008368965.1 Bacillus sp. AY2-1
GAAGAATTGATTAGGGTTGGGTTTCGCTAATACTCTAAGCATATTTCCTCATTCTACTGATCTGCAAAATTTAAATTGTATTATTTATCAAAGACTTAAAATATACGAATGTCACGTAAAACGATTGGTGTTAATCATGTTTATGTTTATAATTACGTTGATTTGGATAACTTGCATTTATAAAATGTAAATATTTTACAAACGCAAGTTAAACAAACATTGTTATATCAAGGTTTGTTTGACCTAACATGTTATATTCTTGATATTAAGACGTTTTTTATGAGCATTTCATATAAGTGTGATTTAACTGATTAAGACTATTTTAAAAAACGACATATCAGCGATAATTTATGTCTATTCTGTATAAGTGTTAGCAAGATCGTTTGCAAACTTTTTAGCACTTTTTTAAAACTTAAACCAGAGGAGATTCATACAATTTAGTAACAATGTAAAATTGAATTTATCAAGGATAAACCATTTAACAAATAGTTTGCAGCACTGAATGATTTACAAAAGACTACCCATCGATACACTACGAATAAAAATAATGAGCTAATCGAGGGAATATAATTATTTTTATTTAATTCGCACTTGTACTTCTTGTTCTTGTATTACTTGAATGATTAACTCCAATACAATATTTTGTATTAACTGATGCTCATTATCATGAAGTGTACTTTGTTCTGATATGTATTCAATACATTGATATATATACCCTTCTACCAATAAGCTCCCTTTTTCAACTGTAAGTGTATTTTGCCCATTCTTTTTTACCTTTGGTATTAAAAATTCGGTTTTTGTCAAAATAATCTCCTGTTCAACCTCTTTTATTCCTATGACTTTTTCTTTAAATACAACCTTTTCTCGTAAACTAATTTCACCTTTATATCTTCCTATTTCTATTGGTAGTTTCGCTGTAATAAAATTATTTACGTCTTCCCCATTTTCACTCTCTAATATTATACTGTGAATAGGAATCCATGAAGATGCCTCTACCTTATTCTCTTCTTTATTCCCTTTATTTTTTTGGTTATATAATTCAAAATGAATTCTCTTCTCATGAAGATTTAAAGAAACTAATTTACAATAACTATCCGAATGATATTGTTGCACTGTAGTTAATAACTTACAATCTAATTCACGCCCTTCTACACCTTTTTCATCCCTAAATACAAATGCTTCTTGATTTTTAACATTTATTTTTGGAAATATTTTAAAACTAGTTACTTCTGAAAAAATAGAAAATGGAGTTTTGACCACCAGTGAGCGTATTAAAGGCCCTATTTGTGATCCAGACGCTTTACCTTCTTTCTCTAATTTTGATGCTACATATTCTCCCTTTAATTCAGGTGGTATTTCTTCTTTTCCCCCCTCTTTTTTCGTGTAAATTATCTTGTATATTCAGTTTTTTATACTTGTAAATTTCATCCCATATCCCCTTACCAATCCATGGATTTTTCATCACCATCCCCCCGTCTGATGAAATTCAAAAAATTTGTTTTTTGTATGTGACCATTTCATCATTATATATGT
>NZ_QPEL01000265.1:0-6427 GCF_008368965.1 Bacillus sp. AY2-1
TTTTTATTTTTAGATGAATTAAAGTTCTATAAGGTGAAACTCTTATAGAACTCTGAATCTAATTCCTTAACCAACCTTAACGTGTCACCATAAGTAAATAGTTGTAAATGCCTACAAGCACGCGTAATAGAAACATACAGCAAACGTCTTTCAATTTCCCAATAATTCTCTTCTTTATCCTCATCTGGTATTCTAGTAGGTTCAATTAAATCAATAATATATACAAAGTCAAACTCTAGACCTTTTGCTGAATGGAAGGTACAAAGTTTTACACCAGGAGTGTGTGGATTTCCCTTCTCCCTAATATCTTCTGAAGGAATCCCAGCATTGTTTAATGCACGTTGCATTCTAAATTTTGCTGAGTTTCTTGAAGATCCCTCACGATATAAAATACCAATTGTACAATTTGGTGCTTGTTCAATAATTTGTTTTACTGATTTAATCACTTCTCTATCTTGCGATTCAGCATTTTTACAATTTATTAAATACGGGATAGGCCCTTCCCTCTCCGGTAAATTAGGAATTACGTATTCCTCATCATGAATAATCATATCATTTTGTTGAAGACTCGCTGCTAGCTGAATAATTTGTTTTGTCGAACGGTAGGATTCCTTTAATATTTTCGTACGATTACCCGTGACATTTAGACCAATCTCTTTCCATGTAAAGGATGTTTTATAGATTTTTTGACCTTTGTCAGCAGCAACAATAAATGATTTTCTAGCACTCTGCTTTAACGCTTGCAGTTGAACCTGTTGTAGATCTTGAGCCTCGTCAATAAAAATGTGATCATATTTAATGGAATCTGGAAATATAGCTGGATTCTTCATGAGAACAACAGCTAAATCATCAAAATCAAGTAAATAGTTTTTCTTCTTATTATATTGATCAAAGACTTGATAAATAATCTCACGATCATTCATGGTAACACGTGTATTGGTACCGCGCCCTCTTCGATCTGCTTTCAAATAATCACTTAAAGTAATGATGTTTTTTCCTTTAATCCATTGTATTTCATCCTTTAGGAAATCGAAATAATCGTCATTTTTTACAAAGCGATGGTCAAGACTTGTTAAGCTTTTTATAGACTCTCTTAAAAATTCTTCTTGTTTATACTTTTGTGTAATAATAGGCTTCTTTTTCATGACCTTACAATATGCACCAAACGCCCATGAATGGAATGTTTTCACTTCTAAGTTAGGAAGGTTGTACTTCTCAATTAAAAATTTAGTTGCATTAGAAAGCGATCCTGCATAAGTGAATATTACAACCTTCTCATTCGGATATTTCAGTGCTGTTTGCTTCGCTTTTTTTAATAAAACAAGCGTCTTTCCACTACCAGCAATCCCTCTAATCAAAATTTCATTCCCTGTGTAATCAACTATATCCTGTTGTTGCTTAGTTAATGTTAATTCAGTACTCTCTAGTTTATTTTCCATACATATACAAAGGGGAGTTTCTCCCCTTCTCCTACACCTCTCTCATCATATTACGGCCAATCATCGTCATCATCATTTTCTTCTTCATCTAAGTATTCCAATGCACTTTTAAAGGAGTCTTCTACTAAAACCATATTCAATGCATCATTTGTTAGTTCTTCTATCAAACCTTCTGAATCACTTTCGTTTTCAAATGTTCTCCAGTTAGTAGCTATTTGCCTCCAAATATTATTCATCCTGTTCCCTCCTAACCAATCAGATGTCGTCCTTCACTACAAATATCTACATGAGGGCAGTAACGACAATTTTCTCCTGGTTTAGCATGGAATATATTCTCATTCATTACATCTTCCTTCATATCAATCAACAAGGAAGGCTTATTCTTAACAGTTTCTTCTATCCATTCATTTCTTTTAGCATTTGTAAGACCTGGAAGCTGAAAATTCTTCCTTGCTTTACTGATACTAATGTCTCCACTAACTTGCTCTAGCTCTTCATCTTGCCTCGCAATTTTTATAAACGTTTCGGCCATTACTTCTTTTTTATAGTTCGTCCAGTGAGGGAATAATTCGCTTACTGTTTTAATAACCTTTTCATCCGTTAAAGTGGTACTACGCTTGACCAATCGAATTAATTCCGTAAACATAAATTGATGGATAAATTCATCATTAAAAACAGGTGAATGACCTAAGATATAACTAAAGTAAAATCTCCTTTTACATTGGTTATATTCTATTAGAAAATCTGTAAATGTTAGTTCTGTTAAATCCCCATCATTTATATCTACCGCTATGTCTTTAAAATCAACTGGATTAGGACGTGTTTTCACTACAAGGTGATTTGCCTTCTCCTTATAATCTATTACTTTTAATCCTAGTTGATGGACATACACAGCAGGTTGCAGATCTTCCTTATCTAAAAAGTTTTGCATCCAAGACAGTTCAGTATTTTTATCTAATAAGAATTCCAAAGCAATAAATAGTAAATACCTTGAAATCTGCTTGATAGATTGATTTCTCAATGTATGTAATTCAAGTACTTCATGACGAATGGAGAGTTTTTCAAACGTAATCTCCTGTAATGGCCATGGTGTACTGAATTCATCAAGAGGTAGACCTTTTTCATCTAGTCCTGTTAGATAAAAGGTATTAATATTTGGTTTAAAAGCTTCCCCATCAACCTCAATAAACGGTTTTATAAAGGATTCATCTGTGTTTGATAATTTCCCACTCAAATAAACATTGATAGCTTCCCCAACATCATCATATAGAAAGAAATTATCATCCTGAATTTTCTTTAATTTTTCATTCAATGAATGAATAATATCCGTTTCATCTTGAAGTAATTTAGAATGCTGCATTGGATTATGTTTATCTAATATCACTAACAATTTATTAAAATGCTCACTTATAGATGCTTCCTTTGCTTCTATATCAAACAATTCTTCCGCAATGAAAACGAGTTGCTTCACAAAATAGTGAACTTCTTCAACTTGCTTCTTGCTTAGTGAAAAATGAGCAAATTTAGAAAAGGGACTACGCACACTCGTTACAACCCTATCATCATCTGGCCCTTCAAAGGCTGGTAATATTTCTTTGTAATGCTTCATTAAATCAGAAAACCTTGGTAACCAATCCCCTTGAATCGTACGACAATTACCGAAGAACGGTAACAGTTGCTTTAGCAAGTATGTGTAATCTCTAGCGTTTTTCTTCGTGATAGGGTTATATAACCACCCTGATGAAAACGCTGAAATTAAAATATCTTCATTTAAAATCAATGTATTATCATCAATCATCTGATGGATCTTACTAATGAATTGACCAATCGGATATTGTAAAAAGTTTCTGTTTTCCGCAAATTTATTCGGATAATATTGAACAAGAATCTCATTCAACATATCAGCATTGGTTGCAATAATTTGTACTTTATCCTTGTTTTTATCCTCATCATCCTCTGTCTCACCAATCGGATAATTAGGAACAATTACATCATTTAAAAAATCAAAAAAGGAATTATAACGAATAACTTCTTTTTTAAGGGTCCCCCCCGGTGCATTCTCTCCTTCAAATGCACTCAAAAATTCAGTACCAAGGGAATCTTCCTTGTTTTCTCGATTACTTTCAATTTGCCAATTATCAGTCCACTGATATTCTTTAGAAATAAAGCCTTTTATAAAATCGAAAGTTGCTGGAAAACGAGGATCATAATAATTAAAGAATGTAATAGAAAATCCTGCCTTCCTGAGAGCTTGTAGAAAAATCTGCTGCTCAGGCGTAATGAAGTAAAATCCATGTAAGACAAGCTGATTCATCCCTACATCTAGGGCAGGTCTTTGAGTTTCCACTAAAAGCTTGTTAATCTTCTTTTTAATTTCCTCTATTCCCCATCCCTTGCGAAGCTTATTTCGAATATTTTTATAGGTAGTATCTTTTTCCTCTATCTCAAACCAAATTTGTTGAAAGAGCTTTTCCTTTTCTGTTAGCTTATTACTTTCTAGATTTATTGTAGTTAGGTCAATGGGCTTCACGCCGGTATACGTTAGAAATCGAATCGTTTCAAGAAGATCCGGACGATTATTTTTAAAAGCATTTTTTAATTCTGCATTATCCGTACTAAGCTCATTGATAACCCGAGATAGCTTTAAATATTGTTTTAGTTGCTCTTCGGGTAGATTCCACCTTGTTAATAATTCGTCAATAATTTCGCGAATTGTAAACACATAACAAAACTCTCGTTCTTCTTTGTTTTGATAAGCCTCTACAATACCGTCCTTCATATTTTTTGTAGCACATATATGAATGGCATTTTTTATCTTGTTATATTTTGAATGATTTCTCCAACGCTTCGGATCATCATATGTATATACATCAATGTTCATGATTCACCTCATTAAAAGCTCGTCCTAGTAAATTACCCCATGTATTTTCACTTATTTTTTCAGGCATCATTAAGATTAGTCTCTTTTTCGCACGTGTCATCGCTACATACAACAATCGAGTCTCTTCTCTTTCTACTTCAAAGCTTTCATAATTTTGAAGTGTAGCAAAATGGTTATTTTTAATATCTTTAGCCTTCCAACCAACAATTCGTTTATCCTCACCCATCTCTTTTTCATCTTGTATGTAAAAAGAGGCTTGTTTATTACTAAATGAGTGATTCAGTTTAGGCATAATAACAGTATGGTACTCTAGGCCTTTCGAACGATGGACAGTCGTAATTTCTACAACTCCTAATTTCGTTTCAATCATTGGCTCATTTTCATTACGATTTACGCGAATTTGTAAGGTTAACCATTCATGAATGTTCCAAAGCGTACCACCCATTGAATCAAATTGCTTTTGAATGCTGTTCATTAAATGATATAAATTTTTCTCATACTGTTTTACAGCTAACTCAATCTCTAACTGTTTTATAGACTCATCTATGTCTGGGTCATCTCCATACTTCACTTCATAATAGGATGAAATATGTTGTAGTAATCCCTTTTCAGAGATAACCTTCTGTATAACAGCCATAACAGGTAATCTTTTTAACTCATCAAGATACTGTGTAAAGTCATTTCCCATATGCAATTGTAAAAACTTTATAATTTTTTCACTATCACCTTTTAAGGGAACAAGTAGTTTTGTTGGAATTGCATATCTAAAATAAGGTGATTGTAGAAAATTAACGACATGCTTTGCCTCACCTGGATATAACAGGGCATCTAACATCATTTTAAAATGTATGACTGCATCTGATTTATAAAACGTACCATCTAAATTTTGTACAGTCCCTATTCCTGCTTTCTCACACCACTCTCGTACTTCAAGAGCTTGTTTATTCGTACGTACAACAAGGGCGATTCTTTTATTTTCATCATCTGATAACTGCTTAGCTATATCCACAGATTCTAAAATTTGACGAACTGTTTCTTTTTCTACATTATCTTTATTTATATTAGGATAAAGGAACTCCCCTATCGTTGGTTCAGTAATCTTCATCCCCTTCAAACGATCATCCTCCGTATAAGGAAGCAGAGACTCTTTACCTTTTGGACCCCAGCACTTCTGCCCCCAAACAGAAAATACCTTATCTAGCTTTTCTAATAAACTGCTAGTTGTTCGATAGTTTTGATTTAAAGCAACAGGCGTAAATGATGAATTCACCCTTTCTGCTAATCTTGTAAAGGACGTGTAATCAGCACCACGGAAACGATAAATCGATTGCTTAATATCTCCAACTACAAAAAGATGATATTTCAACTGATTTTGTAGACTTGCCACTAGTTCAATTTGTGTATTATCACTATCCTGAAATTCATCGACAAATAAATATTTATCAGTTTGAAGCTGTTTAAGTGTATCACCTTGTGTAAATAACTTTAGTTTTCGGACCATATCCCCTGTATCAATCGCATTTTCTTTCTTTTTTTGTGCTTCTATTAAACCTTCACATCGCTTGAATACATATTGAAAAAGATCCTTAAGAACCTGATGCTCTTCTTTTACTACCGTACCCCAATCAATTGATTCAATTTCTGTTCTAGTTAAACCCTTCTTCTCCATTTCATCCCAGAAACTCTTCATCATTTTTATAACTTCGTAAAACTTTAAATTTAAATCGACTAAAACTTTTGCAGGATGTTTTTGGAAAAATTCGTTAGCAAGCTTTTCAAGGATGTCACTCTTCATTTTAATAAAACTTCTTACCTTTAAGTTTCTACCAAAACCAATTTCATGTGCTAATTGAGTTAAAACAGATTTAGAAAACGCATGAATTGTGCTAATTTGTATATTTTTTACTTCTTCAGCAAAGTAAAGATACTTTGTTTTCCCTGTCAATTTAAACATGCTTAATAATTTCTTTTGCAAACGCTCCTTCATTTCATTAGTAGACGCATTTGTAAAAGTAACCATTATGATGTCTTTAAGTGTGATGCCAACCTTTTCTAACAGATAAAAAATACGATCAATCATAACGTATGTTTTTCCTGTCCCCGCACC
>NZ_QPEL01000266.1:0-1739 GCF_008368965.1 Bacillus sp. AY2-1
ATTACTTGCTGTTCAAATAACTCTTGAATCACTACATCTTTTTGATAATTGCCCTCTATGTTAGTCCATTCATGTAATAATTGCTTTTCTTCGTTCTTAGTGAGTATTCTTAGATTCTCAATAGGTTCCTCCGGAAATTGTAAAATTTCATCTAGCCAAATTTCAAAAGATTGAGCCATTCTTTTTATTGTAGAAACCTTAAATAAGTCTGTATTATATTCAAAATCCACTTGTAATCCTGTTGGTATCTCTTCCATTGCTATAGTTATATCAAACTTTGCACCATTCATATGTCTAGGGATTTTTTCTACGCTATGATCTAATAATTTTGGTAACTCTTTTAATTGATTGTGAAAAACAAACATTGTCTGAAATAATGGAGAATAACTCATATCACGTTCTGGTTGTATAGCTTCTATAACTTTTTCAAAAGGAACGTCCTGGTTTTCTTGTGCATCTAACATTTTTTTCTTTATTTGTTGGACCAATTCTTTAAATGTTATATTATTTGAGCAATCTGCACGATAGACTACAGTATTTGCAAAGAATCCAATAAGATCTTCAACTCCTGGATAATTCCTATTTGCAATTGGGCTGCCTACTAAAATATCTTTTTGATTGGTATAACGAGAAAGAAACCCTTGATAACTTGCTAATAATGTGGCGAATAATGTAACGCCTTCCTTAGAATTGAATACTTTTATTTTTTCTAACAATTTATTGGGTAGGACAATTTGATACGTATCTCCATTATAGCTTTGTATTATTGGACGAGGGTAATCCAATGGGAGTTCCAATATAGGAAGTAAACCGCGTAATTCTTTCCCCCAATATGCTATTTGTTTTTGTATAATGTCTTCTGTTAACCAACTTTTTTGCCATTTTGTAAAATCAATATACTGAACAGGTAAAGGGGGAAGCTTTTCAGTTTCGTTTTCTAAAAATGCCTGATAAAAACTCATCCATTCATTGATAAAGGTATCTAATGACCAGCGATCAAAAATAATATGATGGATGGTGCAAAGAAGTACTAACTCTTTATTGTCCATTATTATTAAATGAGTACGTAATAAAGGTCCTTGGCTTAAATCAAATGGCTTTTTAGCTTCTATTTTTGATATATTTTCTATTTTAGATGTTTTATCTTCAGGAGAAAGAGAAAGATAACGCAAATCAATTACTGATAAGGGAACTGTTATATCTTGTTGAACAATTTGCACTGGTTTTCCTTCAACTTCATGAAATACTGTCCGTAGAATTTCATGGCGATGTATTATTGCATTATATCCTTTTTTTAACATATCAATGTTCCATTTTCCTTTTAAACGCCATGCAATCGGGACATTGTAAAGCGCACTATTTGTTACAATTTTATCCATTATCCATAAACGCTGTTGAGCGAAAGATAATGGTTCGTATTGTTCACGTTTAACTGATTGTAATGGTGTAAAAACATCGATCTCCCCCGTTTTTCCCAATAAAAATGTTAAACGTTTTGAGAAATGTTTAATGGTAGGGTATTCAAATATATCACGTATTTGTACTAGAATTGAAAAATCAACACCTAAACGTGAAGTTATTTTAGTTGCTAGGAGAGAGTGTCCACCTAACTCAAAAAAATTATCGTTTATTCCAATGGCAGAGGAGTCAATCCCTAATACCTCTGACCAAATTTCTACCATTTTTTGCTCTACTCTATTCCGAGGTGCTATATATCCATCGTTCGTTTGTATAATAGA
>NZ_QPEL01000267.1:0-4931 GCF_008368965.1 Bacillus sp. AY2-1
TCAAAAAGACGAAACAATCATAATAAGAGTTAAAGATAGTGGTGTTGGTATGACGAAAGAACAGTTAGCAAGGCTGGGGCAACCATATTATTCTTTAAAAGAAAAAGGGACAGGATTAGGGCTTATGGTAACATTTAGTATTTTACAAGCGCATAATGGTACATTGGAATATAAGAGTGAAAGTGGAAAAGGCACTGAAGCAATTATTATATTACCAGCTGTACAAAATAAGGAATAAAAGTTACCGATGGAAGGTAACTTTTTATTTTATATTGCTTATTCATTTGTTTTTTCTTGTTTTGCTCGGCTAAATAAACTTTTAAATGTTTGAAAGAAACTTTGCTCTTTTGAGGCAGCAACCATTCTTTTTGTTTCTTGAATTTCTCGAATAACTTGCATAAGCTGTGCATCACGATTACTGTCCTTGTTATAAATTTGACTAACAAGTTTATTCATTTTTTCTTCCTGTTTGGATTCTCGTTTATACATATGATTCATTAATAAGTCCATCTTTTCTTTTTGTAATGCATCTGTTTGAGCGGCGTGCTCGACTAACTCTTGAAGCATTTTTTCTTGAGAGCCTTCTTTTACATAAACTTGTTGCATCAATTCATCTAGTTTCTCATCCTTTAAACGATTTTGTGTAATTAGAGTAGAATTTTGATGAATAATTGCTTCATTTAATTGAGCTAGCATTTCAAGTTTCAACATGAATTCCTCAAAGTTACGTCCATCTTCCTTTTCTTTCGGTTGTATCTCTTGCTTATCTTGTATAACTGGTACAGGTGGGGCCTCTTTTTCTTTTAAAATAATCGGTATCGTTTCTGAAATATCTTCTTGTAATGTAGCAGCTCTTTCATGTATAGATTTCAATAGTTTTAAATCATCAAGTTTATAAATACGAGCATCAGCTGTTTTAGAAATCATATAGCCATGTTCCTCTAACAGTTGACTATATTTGCGGACTATATGTTTTGGGATGCCTGTTTTATTCGTGACATCTTTCGTTTTATAGGTAGCTTCCATGATATTTCCTCCCCAAAAAGTATCGTATATATCATTTCAATCTTTTATGAGGACTTCCTTTGAAAAAGAATGTCGGAAGGCTATTAGTTTTCTACAGCATTAGTGAAAAAATGAAAGTTTTTGGCGGAATGGCAAGGAATAACTAAAATAATGTCTGAAAACATATACAGGAGAAGTTTGTTATAATAACGGAGGAAAAAAGAAACTGGTAGAAACATGGAGGTATACATGAAGCAATTAAAAGGTATTATCATTTCAATTATCGCAATTCTGTCTATTTTAGTAGCAGTTTATGAAGTACTTGTGCCAGAGGAAACAAGTGTAAAGAAAACGAATACGTATGATCAAGTGTTAGAATTTCCGAAAGAACGTTATCCAGAGACAGGAAAACATATTACGGATGCTATAAAAGAAGGGCATTCAGAAGTTTGTACAATCGATCGTGGTGGTGCTGCAGATAGAAGGAAATTGTCGTTAGCACCATATCCTTCAAAAAAAGGGTATGATCGTGATGAATGGCCAATGGCGATGTGCAAGGAAGGCGGAAAAGGAGCACATATTGAATATATAAGTCCGGCGGATAACCGCGGAGCAGGCTCTTGGGTAGGGAATAAGTTAGATAAATATCCAGATGGTACGCGTGTGAAATTTGAAGTGAAGTAGTAGTTGTACATTTCATAATGAAGGAGAACGGGAACTATGGAGTTAACAATTTCTTATTCGCAATTAATGTTGATGAACTATGACGGTGAGCAGCCTTATGTAGACTGGACGGATGAAGATTTTGAAAGAGGTTATGCTGAGGCAGAGGGAACTGTTATTTTTGAAGCACTTTCTGATTATACTTGTGAAGTGAAAGTGACCCCAGGGAAACATATTGAAAAAGAAGAAGTGATTAGAACGATTACGGTTCCTTTTACAGTTGAAAATGAAAGTATCGTTATAACGAGTATTCTTTCAAATAAATTTCAAATACCTATTCCAAATGGTGAGTATACAGTGGTCTTACAAGCAATTCCTCTTGAAGAGCCAACGGATGATGAATTATATAAAATACAATACGAATTCTTTTTTGAAAGTAAAGAATAAAAAATGGGTTATCCTCAATAAGGATAACCCATTTTCGTTATGCGTTTGTTTTTAGCAGGGAGCGAGCATCTTTTGCTGCTTGCACCATGTGCTCTAAAGCTGGAATAACTTCTTCTGTTCTTCTCGTTTTTAAACCACAATCAGGATTAATCCAGAAATATTTAGGATCGCATACTTCTAAAGATTGTTCTACGATTTTATACATTTCATCTTTACTCGGTACACGTGGGCTATGAATATCATATACACCTAGACCGATGCCTTTTTCATATGTTGTATGTTTTAATGTATCAATAAATTCACCGTGACTTCTTGATGTTTCGATAGAAATCACATCTGCATCTAATGCGCGAATCGCATCAACAATATCTTCGAAGTTACTGTAACACATATGAGTATGAATTTGTGTTTCATTTGCTACAGAAGAAGTTGCTAAAAGGAAGGATTGAACTGCCCATGTAATATAAGCGTCCCAATCTTTTTCTTTTAGTGGCATTCCTTCACGAAGTGCTGGCTCATCGACTTGGATTACTCGAATTCTGGAAGATTCAAGTAGTTCAATTTCGTGACGAAGAGCTAATGCAATTTGATACGAAACTTCTTTTCTTGGAATGTCATTTCGAACGAAGGACCAATTTAAAATTGTAACAGGTCCAGTTAACATTCCTTTTACAACTTTCTCTGTTAAGCTTTGTGCATAAACAGTTTCCTTAATAGTCATTCCGTTAATAAAGGCTACATCACCATAAATAACAGGTGGTTTTACGCAGCGGGAACCGTATGATTGTACCCAACCGTTTTTAGTGAATGAGAAACCAGCAAGACGCTCACCGAAATATTCGACCATGTCAGTTCTTTCAAACTCACCATGTACAAGGACATCAAGACCAATTTCTTCTTGGTAACGAATCCATTTTTCTGTCTCTTTTTCAATAAATTTTTCATATTGTTCATTTGAAATAACACCGTTACGCCATTCTTTTCGCGTTTGACGAACTTCAGTTGTTTGCGGGAAGCTACCGATAGTTGTTGTTGGTAACAATGGTAACTCTAGGGCAACTTGTTGTAATTCGTATCGCTTTTCAAATGGAAGAGGACGTGAAAAATCTTCTTCTTTTAGTGCTGTTCGTGCTGCTTTGACATCTTCACGGTTACGTACAGCAGATGAACGAATTGTATGATGTACATTTCGATATGTTTCCAGCTCATTACTAATACTTTCTGTACCTTTAGTGAGAGCAGAATGAATAAGAACTAACTCTTCTAATTTTTGATTTGCAAATGCTAACGCATCAAATAGCTCAGTCGATAAGTGAGTTTCTTCTGTTTTATCGATTGGTGTATGCAATAAGCTACAAGAAGGCTGAACAATGAAGTCTTTCGTTTGGACTTGTTTTTGTAGCGTTGTAAATAACGTAAGAACTTCATCAAGGTCAGCTCTCCAAATGTTACGGCCATCTATACAACCGACAGCTAAAGTTTTATCAGCTGGGAATCCATATTTTGAAATAGCATGTAGATTACCTTCTTTACCATGAACGAAATCTAATCCAATACCGGATACAGGGAATGTAATAATTTCTTCATAGTTTTCTTCTACACTATCAAAATATGTTTGTAAAAGAAGGTTCGCATTTGGAACTTCTTTACGAATAGCTTCATAAATTTCTTTTGCTTGTTGAACTTCTTCTTTCGTTAAAGAAGCGAAAATCGGTTCATCAACTTGAATGACTTGTGCACCAGCTGCATGTAGTTCTGAAAGCAGTTGTACGTATGGTGCAACTAATTGTTTTAAAATCGTAGCGAATTGTTCTTGTGTATAACCTTTAGCTAATTTTAAGAAAGTATATGGTCCTAAAATAACAGGTTTTCCATCTACTCCTAATTCTTGTTTTGCCTCTTCGTATAAGCGAAGTGGACGATTATCTTTTAAAGAGATTTGTAATCCCTCTTCATATTCAGGAACGATATAATGATAGTTTGTGTTAAACCATTTTGTCATTTCAGAAGCTACGTGATCTTTAGAGCCACGCGCCATTGCGAAATATACATCAAGGTAAGATGTAAACTCAGAAAAACGTGATGGGATAAATCCTAGCATATAAGCAGTATCCAAAACGTGATCATAATATGTAAAGTCGCCAATTGGAATGAGTTCAATCCCTTTTTCTTGCTGTACTTTTACGTGTTGAAGGCGAATTTCTTTCATTGTTGTTAAAAATTGTTCTTCATCGATTTTATTGGACCAAAAAGCTTCCAATGTTTTTTTCCACTCTCGTTGTAGTCCGATACGTGGATAACCTAAGTTACTTGTTTGAATTGCCATTTTAAATTCCTCCCTAATTGAAAGTAAGCATTTCCGTTTACTAGGAAATACCTATAACAAAAAGTACAAAGACATAGAAAATAAGCCTTCCTTTTTGTTTTAACACCTCATCATCATCCGTGAATCTATCAGTGTTGTTAAAACAGGCAGGTCTCCTGACTTATGCTTCATATAATTTCTTTCACCTTCCCGTTTTCACAGTGGCACTAAAAAGAAATCTCAGCATTTACAGTGGCGGGACCGTGTTGGAGTTTCACCAAGCTTCCCTTTTAAACACGAAACGAAACTTTCGTGTACCTATTTTCCTTTTGAAAGGAATTTAACAAGCGATATGATATTGAAACAAATTCTAACACAATTTTTGGAATTTTGTCTACTGTTTTAAAATAAGAAAATTCCAAAGTTTTTATTTCTTATTATTCTGACTTTTACATTCTGAAGTAACTAATAATATTACATTATAAAAAGAGAAATTGAGCTATGAAAGAAG
>NZ_QPEL01000268.1:0-2831 GCF_008368965.1 Bacillus sp. AY2-1
TTTCATCTTTAAAGATGAAATTTTTTTACTTGCAACATTTTATACTAATCTATCTAATCAAAGCTACTATATTATGATAAGTTTTTAAATAATTTAAATTTAAGGTGATATGTGTATGAAATATGTACATACGAAACAACAAGAGGAATATGATTGTGGAATTGCTTGTGTATCATCAATACTAAAATATTATAATTTACAATATGGTATAAATTATCTTAGAGATTTAGTTGTTACAAAAAATGGTTATAGTTTAAAAGACCTAATATCACTATTTAATCATTTCAAACAATTTTCATGTAAGGCCATTGAGGTAGATAAAAACTATATAGAAGAAGTTTTTTACGACCTTAAAATGCCATGTATTGCTTTAGTTAATCGTGGAGAAGAGGGAGATTATGAAGGGCATTATATTATTATCTATAAGAAACAGAAAAATAAATTAATAATAAGTGATCCTGTAAATGAGAAGATAAGTACAATATCTATCAATGAATTCAAGAAAGAATTTACAGGGATTCTTCTCTTAATTACTAAAAAAAATAATGATGAATTTTTTGCCCAAAGTATAAATTATTCAAAACAAATGTTTAAGGAACTAATAAAAGGTAATAAATTTACTATAGTCTCAGTATTATTATTATCGTCCTTATTTGTTCTTCTTTCCATAGGTAATTCTTATTTCTTTAAAATTTTAACTGATTTTGTTATTCCGTATCATTATGATCATTTTTTAGTGCAATTCACTTTAACTTTTTTAGGTATTAATTTGTTAAATAATCTATTTGATTACGCTCGAATTTATGTAACCAATAGAGCTGCAATTAAATTAGATAAATCTATTTCAACACAGTATTTAGAAAAGATAATCCAATTGCCGTTAGTCTTTTTTGAAAATAGGGAAAGTGGAGATATTATTTCAAGATTTAATGATACATCGTATATTAGGAATTTAGTAAATGTGGCTTTTATATCACTAATATTAAATTCGGTAATTCTATTAGGAATAGGAATCGTTCTTTATATGATTAATAAAATGTTATTCCTTATAGTACTTTGTTTATCATTAATTCTAATATCATTAACAATTATATATTATGATATTTTGAAGAGGAGAAATAGAAATTTAATGTCTGCACGATCATATACTCAATCTTTTCTAATTCAATTTATAAAAAATATGACTAGTGTATATTCATTAAATAAAAAAGAGTACTTTCTTAACTCATTCCATAAAGTATTTAGTAAACAATTAGATTCGACAAGGAAAGAAGCATATTCACTTACTAATAGTAATGGACTGAAAAAGTTAGTACAAACTACTTTTTCTATAATCATCTTGTTTGTGGGAGCGAAACAGATTATGTCTGACTCTATGACATTAGGTGATTTTTTATTTGTAAATTCTCTTATGATGTTTTTCATGAGCTCTTTAGGTGGATTAATTGAGATACAAGGAGAAATACAAAAGGCCCTGGTTGCAAAGGATAGATTTTTAGATATTATGAATTATCCTGTATTAAAAGAAACCAATGAAAAAAAAATAGCTAGCGTAGAAGAGATAAAAATTAAAAATTTATCTTTTCATATTAATGATCAATGTATTATCAAGGATATTAATGTTACCTTACATAAAAATGAGAAAATAATATTGGTAGGGGAGAGCGGTTCAGGAAAAACAACATTTTCAAGGTTATTAAATAAATTGTACCCTGTCAGTGATTCACAAATTTTTATAAATGGTATGGATATTAATGGTGTTAGTAGCAAAGAGTTGAGAAATGAGATTATATATTTAAATGAAACCCCTTTTCTTTTTAAAGATAGTATAAGAGAAAACTTAAGTATGGGGGAGGATTTTACAGAGGATGAGATTATAGAAGCTTGTAAAATAGCACAAATATATGATGTTATTAATTCTTTATCTAATCAATTCAATTTTGTTATAAATGAAAGTATGTCAAATTTATCTACAGGACAGAAACAAAGGCTTTGCTTGGCTAGGGCTATTCTCCAAAAACCAAGTGTTCTTATTTTAGATGAATCACTTAGTAACGTGGATCTAAATACTTTTAAAAATATTTATGATAGTCTATTAGATTTAAATGTAATATTAATTTTTATTACCCATAATCCTGAGTTTTTGACTGAATATGATAGAAAATTAGTGTTCGTAGAAAAATCGATTATCGAAATGGAAAAACGTAATGAGAAGATGAGATTAGAGGTGACAAGATGACAAAAAAAGTTTTTTTGGCTTCTTTGGTAATTATATTAAGTGTTTGTATAGTATTTTTTGTGTCCAATTCAAAGAGTTTAGATACACCTAATTATACAAATATAACCATGAAAGAGCTACAGAAAAAGATAGATTCTAAGGATAATTTTAAAGTTTATGTATATAAAACAAGCTGTTCAGCTTGTCAGACTATGAAGCCAATAATGAATGAAGTTATTAGAGAGGAAAAAATAGATATTCTGGCTTTTAATATAGAATCAGAGTCAAGTATTGATTTTTCATTTTTGGAAGGACAAAATGTAGATAAAACACCCACATTACTTCAATATAAAAGCGGGGAAGAGGTAGCACGTTTAGAAGGACTCCAATCTAAACAAGAATTAAAAAAATTTATGAAACAATAGTTGTTTGTTTTTATATTTAGAGGTGAGAATGTAATGATATACATTTCTTTCTTTGTATCATTTATTGCTACTATAGGAAGTTTATATTTTAGTGAAATAAAAGGATTTATTCCATGTGAATTATGTTGGTATCAAAGAATATTTATGTATCCAATTCCATTATTAATTTTGATATCAATAATTAATAA
>NZ_QPEL01000269.1:0-2463 GCF_008368965.1 Bacillus sp. AY2-1
CATCTTTATTTAATAAAATACAGAATGAAATAGATATTATAAAAATCGGAAATACGAGACGTACTTTATCCTTCACTTCTTCTGTCGTATCTGTATGATGAAAATACTGCGTTATTCCTATCATTAAAAAAGACAAAATAATAACCGACAATAGTAAAGGTCCTGGCATTCCGATTTCTCCTTTCTCTATTTCTAATTCAGTGTAAAGTTTTTTATTACAATTGTACGATTCATTTTTTCTTCAAACACTCTTTTTAGAATTGATAATGAACAATTCACACCTATATAATAGCGTTTTTATCATTATAACTTCAAATAATTACACTTACAGTAATGTTGTAATATTCCCCCTTAGTCTCTGAAATCCTGCAAAGATAACTCGTCAAAATATGCGGTGACCAAATTAATATTTACCGTCAACTTTTGACAAAATTTATAAAGGACATTTCAGTACATATCAAGAATTAAGAATAAGAAGATATGTAAGGGAGGATGCATTATGACTGAACACGTTTTATTTTCTATTAGTGAAAACGGCGTTGCAACAATTACTTTAAACCGTCCAAAAGCACTTAATTCTTTATCTTATGACATGTTACAACCTATCGGACAAAAACTTAAAGAGTGGGAACACGATGAGCGTATTGCACTTATCGTGTTAAAAGGTGCTGGCACAAAAGGTTTTTGTGCAGGCGGCGACATTAAAACTCTTTATGAAGCGCGTTCCAATGAAGTGGCATTGCAACATGCAGAACGTTTTTTTGAAGAAGAGTATGAAATTGATACATATATTTATCAATATACAAAACCGATTATTGCTTGTTTAGATGGAATTGTAATGGGCGGTGGTGTCGGTCTTACAAATGGTGCGAAGTATCGCATTGTAACTGAGCGTACGAAATGGGCAATGCCAGAGATGAATATCGGCTTCTTCCCAGACGTCGGAGCTGCATATTTCTTAAATAAAGCACCTGGATATACAGGACGCTTCGTTGCTTTAACAGCATCTATTTTAAAAGCTTCTGACGTATTATTTATTAATGCTGCTGATTACTTTATGACATCTGATTCATTACCAGAGTTTCTTACTGAACTTGAAAGTGTAAATTGGCATAAAGAAGATGATGTACATACTAATTTAAAAGAAGTTATTCGTACATTTGCAACTGCTCCAAACTTAGAAAGCGAGCTGACTCCTTCATTAGAAGCAATCAATTCACATTTTGCTTTCGATACAATTGAAGAAATCATCCATTCATTGGAGAAAGATGAAAGTTCCTTTGCTCTAAAAACAAAAGAAACACTGTTATCAAAATCCCCTATTTCACTAAAAGTAACCTTAAAACAGTTTATTGATGGACAAGATAAATCCGTTGAAGAATGCTTCGCTACGGACCTTATACTTGCTAAAAATTTCATGAGACATGAAGATTTCTTCGAAGGAGTACGCTCCGTTGTCGTTGATAAAGATCAAAATCCGAATTATAAATATAAACAGTTAAGTGACGTTTCAGAAGAAGATGTGAATCGTTTCTTTAACTTACTTAATGCATAAAATGAAACTGTAATGCGTGGGTGTTTTGTTCATCCCCCACCTAACTTCTTTGCTTCAGCTAAATCTTGTGCGGTGGAAATCTTACTACCCGCAAATAGCGGGATAAAATCGAGGCTATATAGTAGTGTAATTACAGCTACTATATAGCCTTTGTAATTACAGCTACTATATAGCCATTTAATTGATTTTTAATAAAATTTAATTTTATTAAATACACTTTTGTGCTACACTGATTTTAATCAAATATTCTAAAAATAAAAAGGAGGGACGGCTATGATAGAAAATTATCTTCTTTTCATCATTATGTCTATTTGTCTTATCATTTTACCTGGTCCAGATACAGCAATGGCTACGAAAAATACATTGATTGCCGGTAAAGTCGGTGGAGTAAAAACAGTGTTCGGTACATGTATCGCGCTATTAATTCATACTTTAGCTGCTGTAATTGGTCTTTCTGCACTTATTGTAAAGTCAGCTCTTTTATTTTCTATTTTCAAGTACGTTGGGGCTCTCTATTTAATATATATCGGTATTAAAGCCCTTTTAGCAGTAAGAAATAAAGAAGGCGTAGATACAAATGATATATCTTTAAATAATGAAAACAAACATACTTCTTGCTTTCGCCAAGGATTTCTAACGAATTTATTAAATCCTAAGATAGCAGTCTTCTTTTTAACTTTTTTACCGCAATTTTTAAATCCAAATCATAATACATTTATTCAACTTCTTGTAATGGGCCTTACTTACCTCGTTTTAACCGCCTTTTGGTTTGCGTTTTATATATTTTTAATTGATAACATTAGTGCTTTTATGAAAAAACCGAAAACGCAACGTTATATTCAAGGGCTAACAGGAATCGTCCTAATTGGATTTGGTGTTAAACTAGCTTTTGAAAAAAGTAATTGATA